>JAUNQQ010000006.1:4683-21356 GCA_030536095.1 Candidatus Saccharimonadota bacterium | reverse complement strand
CCATTATTATTACCATTGTTATTTCCGCTATAACCGTTATGCTGATGCGGATTAGTTCCCCGTTGTTGGCGCTGGGAGATTTGACGATGATTACGGAGATAGTCGTTATTGGCGTGAATAAAGGCGATTTCATCAGAAAGGTCGGGAAGAATTGGATATGCGGCGCGGACTTCGGCGGAACTGTAAGTTGCGAGGACGCTGTCAGTGAAGTCGTCAAGGGCGCGGGCGGTGTTGGCGGTTTGGTTATCGATAATGCGGAAGTTATTATGGCCGAGATGACCGGCGAGTTTAGTGGCGCCTGGGGCGATGAATTTACGGAGAATAGTATTCATAAACTGTTCATCCGTAGCTTGGTCGTGTGGAATTTCAGTGAAGCGGGCATCACCACGTTCATCGTAAACAATATTACCGTCTGCGTCAAGCTCAAATTCGGTACCAGTGAGTTTTTCACCGAGAATATTTTCATAGTTTACAAAGAAATCGTGAGTATAAATCTGGGAGAAATTCTTTGGATTCATGATATTGCCGAGAAGTTTGGCGGATTCTGGATCCTCAGTTAGAATGGCGCCTGGAGTGGAGGATTTACCGATAGCATCAAGAGTGTAGGCGGCAAAATCACCGAAGTTTTTAATTCTTCCCTGGCGGACAGCGGCAGTAAAGAAGCGAGAGACACCTGGATATTTCTTAACATAGCCAGCATCATCAAGGTTTTTACCGATATTGTTACCAAAATCGGAAAGACCTTCTCTAGCGAAAGTGCCGCGATCAATACCGGAAAGGATGGAATAGAGAGAGTTCATCTGGTCGTTAATTGGCATATCGGAGCCGGCGAGAACTTCTTTTACGGTTGGGCGATCGTTGCGGTAGATGCGGGTGATGAAATTACCCTTTTGGTCGGTGAGGACAGAGTAGGCGCCGTTTTCGCCATCAATCCATCTGCCATTATCGAGTCGAGAATATGGAACTAATTTTGCGCGAGATTCGGCAGAACTGAGGGCGTCACCCGGATTTAGTTCGAGAGCGGAGCCGTCGTCATTCCTTAGACGTCTGCCGTTTTCGTCAACGGCGTAACCCTGAGTGTCAACAAGATAACCGGCCATCATTGAACGGAAATTTGGCGGGAGAGATTTATTGGCGGAAAGGAGTGAGTGAACATCTTTTTGGATGGCCATTTCATTAGCGGATGAACGAGCGTAAACTTGGCCAAGAACAGAGTCGGTGCCGGTTTCACCGAGACCGCCAGTGGCGGAACTGATATAATGTTGGTATTTATAAGAATGCTCCAAATCTTCTTGGGAAAGGCGATTGCCGTTTGCGTCGGTTTGCTTCAGAATATCTTTATATTGGTCGGTGAGCCATTTCATGTCGGAACGATCGTCGTTAATGGCGGTAAGTTGGGTACGGAAGAATTCTTTAGCGTTATCGGCGGATTCTTGGGCGAGAGCGTAATCTTCGGCGTTTTCACCGAAATAGCTACCGTAATTTCCGAGGATATGCTTACGGTCGGCGGCAACGTATTGAGCCTCAAGATTAACATTTTGGGAGCGCTTAAGATTTTGGACGTAGCGATTAGAGCGCATATGACCCTTTTTCTCGGAAATACCAGCTTCGTAGGAATTACCATCGGCATCTTTCATAATCATTTTAGTAGCATTTATATCGGCAAGAGCTGTGCGAGTTTTTATAGAGGCGTCAGTATCAATTGCGCGGCGGCGACGGCGAGCGTCAAGATAACGACGGAGTGAGGCGCCAGGAGCGTTAGCATTAGCGATGTAACTTTGGCGACGCTGTTCGGAGATGGGGTCGAGAACGGAACGGCGAAGAGCACTGACGGGGCGACGGCCGAGATTTTCGAGTTTCTGGTTAATGCGGCCGAGAACGGTGCCGGACATACGCATAAGATTAACGGAGAGAACGAGCGGGGCGATCATAACGACGATGCCGAGAATAACCCAGAAAGCTTCGCCATTTGAACTGGCGATGAAAGTATAGCCGGCGAGTTGAGCGGTGGAAAAGAGGAGGGAGAACATTGGGTAGAAGAAAAGCATCTGAGTAAAAAGATTTGACCATTTCTTAAACCAATGCTCGGTATTAGGGAGGAGATAGAGGACAAAGGCGATAGGGGAAACCATAATGAGGGCCATGACGACGGCCTGGCGGAGGGAGATAGTAAAGAAGCCGACGAGGATGGAGACGGCACAGACGAGAATAGCGCCGATAAGCATAGGGAGAATAGCGGCGACGCCGCCGGCAATGGAGATGCCGAGGGCAGTGGCGGCACCACCGGCGAGAAGGCCAGTGACAATGCTGGCGATGTCGAGATGATTTGTGCCGAGAGAGCCGTTGCCGACGACCTGGAGTTCGACGCCTTGGATGAAACCGTAGATGCTTTTACCGAGGATATTGGAGACGTCAATGGCGAGAGCGCAGATGAAATAGGAGAGATTTAGGATGACGATGGAAATAATGAGGCGGGGGAGGACCTTTTTTATGCCGTAGTTACTGATGCCGACGCCAGTGAGTTGGGACCAGATGACAACGAGGAGGAAGATGACGAAGACGATGTTGGCGATATCTTTTAGATATTGCCAGACGAGATAGATGGGAGAGGTATCACCTTCGAGCATAGAGGAAGGAATGATGAGGAAATTTTCAATAATGCCATAGAGGGATTCAATAACGGTAGAGAGCCAGCCGGTAGTAGGGCAGACAAACCAAGCAATAGCGCCGACCTGGTCGTAACAGTCGTTAGTGGTGCTTTGAGTGGAGTCTTCGTCGGTGCTATTATTATCGCTACTATTATTATTGCTGTTGCCGGAATTTTCCCCGCCGGGTGTGGCGGGGAGGCCTGGGTTGGTGTTCTGATTATTCTGGTCGTTTTGGTTGGAATTTTGGGTTTGGGATGATTCCCCACCGGGAGTGGAGGGGATGGAATGGACTGGGGTAGCAAAGGCAAAATTTAGCGCCAAAAATAGGCCCACCAAAGGAAACAGAAACTTTTTTAGTAATTTCTTCACACTCTAATCCTGATTAACATAATAATTATAGCATAAGTTGGATAAAAAATCAAGAGTATTAGACTGTTTTGCGACTATTTTTAAGGAGAAAGTGGAGGTGGAAATTGTGGTATAATTAGTGGGAGATGAAGAAGGTGAAAAAAGTGAGGCGGAAGCGGGTGGTTATTATTGGGGCGGGACCAGCGGGATTGGCGACGGCGTGGAAGTTATTGAAAGAGAAGCCGGGGGAGTTTTCGGTGAAAATTTTGGAGGAGTCGGAGGAAATTGGGGGGATTTCGCGGACAGTGAATTATAAGGGAAATCGGATGGATATTGGGGGACATAGGTTTTTTACAAAGGCAAAGGAGGTGCAGGAGTTTTGGGAAGAGGTGATGCCGGAAATGATGGAACGAGAGAGAGTTTCGCGGATTTATTATAGACGTAAGTTTTTTGATTATCCAGTAAAATTGAATTTTGCTACACTGAGGAGTATGGGATTTTTGACGGCGGTAGAGTGTGGGTTTTCTTATCTCAGGGCGGTGATACTGCCGAGAAAACCAGAGAAATCGTTGGAAGATTTTTATGTGAATAGATTTGGAAAGAAATTATATGAGATGTTTTTTGAGGGGTATACGGAAAAACTTTGGGGGAAACATCCGCGAGATATTTCGGCAGAATGGGGGGCGCAGAGAGTAAAAGGATTATCAGTGAGGGAAGTTTTGCGCGATTCCCTGTTTAAGATTTTTCATATTAGGCGGGCGGCGAAGAAGGTGGAAACGAGTTTGATTTCGAAATTTCAATATCCGGAATTGGGGCCGGGGGCAATGTGGGAGAGGGTAGCTTCCGAGGTTCGGGAGATGGGCGGGGAGATTTTATTGGGTGAGAAAGTTTTGCGGATTTTAAGGGAAAAAACTGGGGGATTTGTAGTAAAAACAGAGGAGAATGAATTCTTAGCGGATGATGTGGTTTCGTCGATGGCAGTGAAGGATTTAGTGAGGAGTTTAGAAAATATGCCTCGTGAGGTGGCGAAAATTGCAAAGGAATTGCCGTATCGGGATTTTGTGACGGTGGGAGTTTTGGTGCGAAGGTTAGAAATTTCGAGTTCTGATTCTAGGAAGTTATCAGAGAGTTTACGAGAGAGAATTCGTACGGTAGGAGTGCCAGATAATTGGATTTATGTGCAGGATGCGGGAGTGAAGCTGGGGAGAATTCAGATTTTTAATAACTGGAGTCCGAAGATGGTGAAAAAGCCGGGGGAGACGGTGTGGATTGGATTGGAGTATTTTTGTCGGGAGGGGGATGAGTTTTGGCGGATGAGCGAGAAGAAATGTGGGAAGATGGCAATTCGGGAGCTAACTGAGATGGGGGTAATTCGGGATGAGGAGGTTTTGGATTTTCATCGAGAAAAAGTACGAAAAGCATATCCGGCATATTTTGGGAGCTATGCGAAATTTTCGAAGGTGAGGGAGTTTTTGGATGGGATTCCGGGATTATATTTAGTAGGGAGAAATGGGCAACACAGGTATAATAATATGGATCATTCGGTATTGACAGGATTTAGAGCGGCGGAAGTGATGATGGGAATCCGTAGGAGGGAGGAGATTTGGGCGGTGAATACGGAGAAGGAGTATGGGGAAGAAAAATAAAGCGAGTGAAGGTTTATCGTGGGTGGTTTTGCAAATAGAAAGATTTTTGGGGGAAATGGGCAAAGTAGAGAAAGTATTTTTCTTGGTGGTATTGCTTTTTGGGATAGTGATGAGGATGACGTTGTTTTCTATGGTGTCGGTGGAGGATGGATATTTTCAACATGACGTTATGGGAAGATATGGTCATTTGGATTATATCGAGACGATTTATAAGACGGGGAGATTGCCAGAGATAAATTCGGTACAATATTATCATCCGCCATTACACCATATAATTTCGGCGGGAGTTTTGAGAATTTTGATGCCTTTTATGGGAAGCTTAAAGGATGCAGAAGAAGGGCTAAAAGTTTTGGCGCTGGTTTATTCGGTGCTTTTGTTGGTGGTGATATGGAAAATTACAGGCGAGATTAATTTATCGAAGCGAGTGAGGCGGGTGATTTTGTTAATTTATTTAATTCATCCGACTTTAGTATTAATGTCGATTTCGATTAACAATGATCCATTATCGATTTTATTAATTCACTATAGTTTACTCTTACTAATTCGATGGTGGAAGAAACCGTCAGTGAAGTTGGCGGGAGTACTGGGGTTATTTACGGGCTTGGCGGTGATGACAAAGGCTAGTGGAATGGTGCTATTTCTTGTGGAATTTTTAGCGTTAATGGTAAAGTTTTTGGAGAGGAAAGATAAAAAGAGGATTTGGCGAAATTATGCAAAGATGGCTTTAGTGTTCATGCTTATTTCCCTACCGATTGGGTTATGGTATCCTGTGAGAAATTATATGAAGTTTGGACAGGAGTTGACGTATGTGTTGGATCTTAAGAATAGAGCGGAAATGATGAGAAAGCCGGTAATTTTTGGAACGAAGAAAGAGGAGGAGAGATTTTTGGCGTGGCAAGAGGATTATTTGGAGGAGGCATATATCGGGGAGAAAGAGATTTTTTCGGCTGCCGAGAAAAGAAGATTTTATAAATGGAATTATTGGGGACGGAGCGATTTTAGTGGCGGGATATAATTTTTATGTTTTAACGATTCGGTCGGCAATGTTGGATGATTTTATTCCGGTTGGACAGGGAGAGTGGATACCGATGGTTGGTGTGATGGTGATGAATTTTATGCTAATGGGGATATTTATAATTTATATGGGGAGAGGGATTTGGCGGGTTTTGCGGAGGAAAGTTTCGGGAGTGGAATTGGGGTGGTGGGTGATTATTATTAGCTTAAGTGTGATTTTAATGTTTGGATTTATTAGGGCGATGGCTAAATTACCTTATCATTTTACGGCGAATTTTCGGTATATTACACCGATGATTTTGGTGATGGCGACGATTTTGGGGATGACGGAGAAGGAAAATGAAAAATGGCGGGCGATTTCGGGAGTTGGGTTTTTATTGATGATTAGTAGTGCAATGATTAGTGATATAATGATTTTGATATGAGAATGTTTCGGAAAATATTTCGGGAGGTAAAAGAGTGGTGGGGGGAAAATTGGACGGGAGTGGCGAAATTAATAATGGTGGTTTTTTGGTTTTTGGGGATTTTGATGAGACTGGGGGTGGCGATTGAGGTGAAAATGCCGGCATGGAATTATGATATGGGAGGGCCAGATGGGTATGGGCATATGGGATATATGTGGCGAATTTATCAGACGGGGAGACTGCCACAGTGGAATTATACGCAGTTTTATCATCCGCCACTACATTATTTAATTGGGGCGGGAGTTTTAAAAATTTCGTCAATTTTTACACAAGACGCGGAGCTGATGCAGAATTTATTGAAGATTATGCCGTTTATTTGGTCGGTTTTGATTTTGGTGGTGGCATGGCGGATGTTTGGGGAGGTTGGGATGAGAAAGAGGATGAAATATGTTGCGATGACGGTTATGCTTTTTCAGACGGGACTAATTCGGATGGCTTGTTCGGTAAACAATGATTCGCTGTCGATTTTGTTGATTCTTTATAGTTTATTATGGCTAATTCGATGGTGGAAAAACCCGTCGGTGAAGTTGGCGGGAGTACTGGGGTTATTTACGGGCTTGGCGGTGATGACAAAGGCTAGTGGAATGGTGCTATTTCTTGTGGAATTTTTAGCGTTAATGGTAAAGTTTTTGGAGAGGAAAGATAAAAAGAGGATTTGGCGAAATTATGCAAAGATGGCTTTAGTGTTCATGCTTATTTCCCTACCGATTGGGTTATGGTATCCTGTGAGAAATTATATGAAGTTTGGGCAGGAGTTGACGTATGTGTTGGACTTGGGGAATGTGGAAAAAAATGTAATAGATAGACCGGTGAGTGGGCCAGAGAGAGGGTTTATGACGAAATTGGAGGAGGAGGGGGCGCGGGCGACGATTTTTTGGATAAAAAATCACGAGAATACGCTGGAACATAGTCTTTTCGAGAGGGTGGTGCCGCCGGGGATGGAGCAGTTGTTGATTGGGCGGAGGCGGGTGGATGCGAGCCGGGATTATTATAATCTGTATGCGTCGGTGATTTTGACGAGTCTGTATGAAGATTTGGGAGTTTCTGAGGAGAAGTACGGAGAAGTGGTGATTTCGGCGCTGTCGGTGATTGTGATGGTGTGGGCGTCGGTGATTTTAGCGGGGGTGATGACGAGAGGATTGGTTAGGGTTTTATCTGGAATTAGGGCGGAGAGGGTAGAATTTGAGATGATTATGTTTATTTATATGGTGATTTTGATTTTTGGGTATGTGATGGCGAATTTGCGATTGCCGATGGGGTGTACGACGAGTTTTCGGTATCTGATGCCGATTATGGTGGCGAGTCTGACGGTGACGGGGATGGAGGAAAAGATGGCGCGGGGGAGAATTTATCGTAGGGCGATTTATTTAGGATTATTATTAATGGTGGTGGCGTATGGATTAGCGGATTTGGCGATTATGGCTGGATAGAAAAGGTTGAAAAAATGGGAAAATTGGGTATAATGGAGATATGAAAAATGCTGCGAGAATACTGTTGGGAATGTTGATGATGACTGGGGTGATGAATTTGTTGGTGCCGGCTGAGGCGGGGGCGGCAGGTAGCGGAGGAGGTGAGACGTTTGATGATACGCTTCTGGGGATGCGGGCGTGGTATTATGGATTAGAGAAAGATGAAAATGGCGGAGTGAAGGGGCCGGATGATAAGGACGGAATTTCAAAGTTTGTTTTTAAGATTGTGATGAATATTTTGTATGACCTTGAGTTGATAATTGGATTGCTTGCGACGGGTTTTGTGATTTTTGGTGGATATCAGATTATGACGTCGAGTGGGGATGTGGGGGCGATGGCAAAAGGAAAAAAGACGATAACGCGGGCGGTGATTGGGTTGGTAATAGCGGTAATGGCGCAGGCGATTACGGCGTTTATATCGGATAGTTTAACTTTTAGTTAGGAGGATAATGGGAATTTTTCGAATAATAGGAGCTGTGTGCGATGGAGTGGAATCGGCGGAATGTAGTAGTGCACTTTCGCCGATATCGAGGTTACCGAATCCGAATCCGCCGGATACGACTAATATTACGGATATGTTTAATGTGGCGTATGCGCTGGCGGCGGTGGTGGCGATGGGGTTTATTATTTGGGGTGGAATTCAATATATAAATTCGACGGGTGATCCAGGGAAGGCGGCGAAGGCGAAGAATACGATTGTGTTTGCGGTGATTGGATTAGTAGTAGTGCTACTCGCGTCGGTGATTACTAATATTGCTTTGGAGGTGGCGGGATGAAAAGATTATTGAGCGCAGTGGTGTTTGGAATTATAGTGGGAATGTTGGCACCGGCGGGAGTGATGGCGTGGGAAGATCCGGCGTGTGCGGATATGGATGCCGAGGAGAGGGAGTTGGCGGGATGCAATGCGTCTGGGCCGACGGAAGATACGTTAATGGAGAAAATTGGGGGTGTGCTGAATGCAGTATTGCCGATGGCGGCGGTGCTGGCGGTGGTGATGATTGTGGTTGCGGGGATAATGATGTCGGTGTCGATGGGGGATCCGGGAAAAGTGAAGCGGGCAAAGAATATGATTATTTATTCACTGATTGGGCTGATAGTGGCGTTGATGGCGTGGGGGATTGTAAATGCGGTGTTGAATTATATTGAGTAGATTAGTTGGTTGAATAAAAAATTTAAAACCGCGTAGGCGGTTTTAATTTTAGGGAGAAAGTTGCATGAGTGACTTTTTTATTGGACCTGGATTTTGGTTGGAGCTTCGACCTTTTCCTTTTCGAAGGTAATAGTCAAAACACCGTCCTTTAGCTCGGCCTTCACGCTGTTTTCATCTTCTTTGACGGCAACAGGAAGGGCGATTGAGCGGGAAAACTCTCCCCAATAACATTCCTGAATATGCCAACGAGTAGTATGTTCGTCTTCCCCGCCGCTAAGAACGCCCGAGATGGTCAAAATACTATCACTAATACTAACATCAAGATCGTTTTTAGAAATTCCAGCGGTACGAGCTTTTACTACGAGTTTATCGGCGGTTTCATAGACATCTACGGCGAGCTGTCCAGGAAATTCGTCGGTATCTTCCCACCCATCTTCTATATCTGATGGTTCTTCCGGCTCTACTGGCTCAGGAAGCGATTCCGGAGCTGTAGCAGTAGGGGCTGGATCGTCATCCAAAAAAGCGGCAGCTAATTCGTCTTCTTCCATCAGCATATCGTCGTTATTACGAGCCATTGCTAATATAACCTCCACATTATTTTAATTTCCCCTTTATTATAAAGGAGAACCGTGATAAAATCAAGGGTATTATGGGTTTTATTGTAAATATTACAACAAACATTAGCGTTTTAGATTTGGTTTTTCCCTTCTCTTGTCGGGGGTGTGGTCATACGGGAGAGGTTTTATGCGGGCGTTGTAAAAAAAACTTGGTGGGCGGATTTTTGGATGGTGAAAAAATTAGGAAAAATGGGGGTGAGTTGAGGTTGGGTGTAATAGAGAAATTGTATGCGGCGGGATATCGGGAGGGGGTACTGAGAAAAATGGTGGTGGAATATAAATATTCGGCGAGGAGGGCGTATGCGGGGGTTCTAGCGGAGATTTTGGCGGAAGCGATACCGGATTTTTCCGGGGAGAATGTTGTAGTGGTGCCGATGCCGACAATTTCGCGTCATATTCGGGAGAGAGGGTTTGATCATACGTATCGGCTGGCGAAAAAGTTGGCTAGTCGGCGGGGATGGGAGTTTTTGCCGGTGATAAAAAGAGTAAATCGGACGACGCAGGTGGGGCAGAATGAGGAGGTGAGGGAGCGGCAAGCGGCGGAGGCATATAGGATTTTTGGGGAGGTTTCGGATGATAAAACATACTTGCTTTTGGATGATATTTGGACGACGGGGGCGACGATGAGAAGCGGAGCGGAGGTGTTGGTGGAGAAAGGAGCGAGGAGGGTTGTGGGGGCGGTGGTTTGTAAGGGGAGGTAGGAGGAATTATATAGAAAGTATTTTGCAAACGGTCGCAGGCGCGCCGGGCGCCCTCATCAATGACCATCCGGGCCTGCGCCCGAAACCGTTCGGTACTCGGCTTGGTGATCATTTCTTCGGGCGCTCGGGCTTTGCCACATGTTTGCAAAATACTTTCCTATATAATTTCGTGAAGGTATTCCCTCCTCCCTACAGTGGGTGGGGCAGTGGTGCATTGGCGCATACGACAAGTGCGCGAAGTGCACTTGTCTAGCTAGGGGAGATAGATGGATTACGAAAGAGATGGTGGCATCAAATCACCCTGGTCGCACTTTGTGCGACCAGGGTGATCTAATGGCGCTAACGGTATTAACGAAATAGGGAGAATAGGAGGTGGGATGGGTTATTCGGTGCAGTTCGAGCAATCTTCGGTGGGGGTTGGAGTGGGAGATGGTGTTGGGGTGGTTTGGGATGATTCTTGGATATTATCTATTGCGTCGGAGTTGGTTTGGCCGGTGACGGCATAGACGACGAAATTTATGATTGCATAGGAGAGTAGGGCGATAATAAGGCCGACGATGGCATAGAGGATGGTGTTTTTAGCATCGGTGACTTTTTTAGCGTCGCCACTAGAGATGATGTAGCGGAAGCCACCATAGATTAGGACGATAACAGAAACGACGCCGATTCCGGCGAGAAGGATTGTTGTTAGGCGAGTAATAAAGCCGGTATCACCGACGAGTTCAGCTGGAACACCTTCGGCTCGGGCGGCGCTGACGCCGTCAAAAACATTGAAGGCTAAGGCGCGACTGGAAATGAAAAAGGTTAGAGTAAAAATACTAACGAATAGTTTAGTAAGAAATGACAGATAGTTTTTCATGGTAATCCTATATACGATAAAAGAATGGCGGAGGGTGGGAGATTCGAACTCCCGCTACAGGTCTCCCCATACTAACGATTTAGCAAACCGTCCCCTTCAGCCACTTGGGTAACCCTCCTATGTGATTATATCATACTCTTTTAGAAAAAAATAGGGTTGATTTTTATTTTTTTTCTGTATATAATAGAGGTAAGAAAAAGAAGGTCATAACAATGAAAAACGAAAAATATAATTTTTGGGAAAAGGTGGTTAGGCGAGGGATATGCGGGGTGAGTACATTGATTGTGGGGAGTGGGGCGGTGATGATGGCGCCGATAACGATGGCAGAGACGGCGGGGAGTGCGACGTCGGACGTAGTAGTGACGCTTAATCCGGTGATTTCGATGGGGATATATAGTAACTCGGGGATGACAGAGCAGACGAGTGAGGTGAGTATGTCGGCTTTGCCGGAGAGTTGGGTGACGAGTCCGATTTATGTTGGGGTGGCGACGAATAATGCTAGTGGATACAATTTGAGTATTTCGCCAAATACTCAGGGTGTTACTGGGTTAGTGAAGGATCAGAATAATGTGATTGCGGCGGCTGTTGGGACGGTGTCTGTGACTGATATGCAAAATGGTGCGACACGTTGGGGATTTTCGACGGATGGGAGTAGTTATAAGGGGCTGACGGCGAGTCCGATTGAGATTAAGAGAACGAATGTACCGACTGGGACAGGGTCGAGTGGATGTGGGGCGGATAAGGGGTTGGCTTGTGATCGGACAGATGTGACATTTGGTACAAAGGTTGGGTCAGAGGTTGAGTCTGGAACATATACTAATACGGTAAAGTTTACGGCTGTAACGAATAGTATTTAAAATTGGGGGAGTTAGGATGGCGCAGGTGATTAAGTGGGAAGCGGAAGAGTATGTTGTGCGGGATAGGAAGGCGGGGTGGTATGTTGGGTTGGTAGCTGTTGGGTTGGCGCTGATTGGTCTGGCGATATGGATGAAGCAGTGGACGTTTATTGCAGTGGTGGCAGTAAGTGTTTTGGCGCTGATTGTGATGTCGGTTAGGCCGGCGAGAAAGATGAAATATAAGCTGGATTCTAAGGGTTTAACAGAGGGGGAAAAGAGGTATATGTTTTCGGATTATCGGGCGTTTGGAGTAATGCGAGATGGGGGGCATTTTGCGATTGTACTTACGCCAGTGAAGAGGTTTGGAGGGAGAGTAGTGGTGTATTTTCCAGAGGAAAAGGGAGAGGAGATTGTGGACGCCTTTGGGGCGAGGTTGCCGATGGAAGAAGTGAGGGTGGATTTAGTGGATAAGATAGTTAATTTTTTACGGATCTGAAGCGTTGGGGTGGGGCTTTTTTCTTTGGAAAAGAGAAAAGCCCCAACGAAAAGAGAAAGAGTATAATTTTTTTACTGGCGGAGCTAGTAAAAAAATTGTTTTCGACGCGCCATGGATGGCGCGGGATATTTAGTCTATTTTGGGACTCTATCCTTAGAAATCGGTTTTGCGGATATGTATGATATGGTGGGCTTGGGGAAAATGAAAAAAAGGTAAAAAAAGTGGTTGAAAAAATAAAATAAGCGTGATATAATGGGGGTAATTAACAATGAGGTCAAAGAAAATGAGTATATCAGCAAAGGTTAAAAGTAAAGTCGGGGCGTTAGCGACGATTGGTGGGGCGTTAGTTGGCGGAGCGAATGTATCAGCGGATTATAGGAGTCTTGTTGATCAGACTTCTTCGAGTTTTCCGACAAATGAAGACCCAATGACTGTTGTCAAGAATATTATTAATGTTGCCGTAGCAGTGATTGGTATTATTGCAGTAATTATGATTATCATTGGCGGTTATCAGTATGCGACTTCGGTGGGTGATGCTGGTAAAGTGAAGAATGCGAAGAATACAATTATGTATGGTATTATTGGTTTGATTATTGCTTTGATGGCGTATGCGATTGTGAATTTTGTGTTGAGTAATGTATTTAATCAGTCGGGCGTAATCTTATAATATCATAAGTATAATTCCCCGCTGCGGCGGGGGATTTTTTGTTGGGAAATATGGTATAATGAGGATATGAAGAAGATAAAAGAAATTGTTTTGGTGGCGGGATTGGTGATTTTTAGTGGAATATGTTTTAGCGGAAATGTGGGGGCGATAAGATGTCCGTCGGACTCGGTTCGATCAGGAGACAATGTAGAATCGCTGGCGGAATGTAATGTAAGCAAGGCGAGTACTTCAGGAGAGAGTGAAACGTTGAGGTTGGCGAAGGATGTGATTAATTTCTTAGTACCGGTGGCGGGATTGGCGGCTTTGGCGGCAGTGGTTGCGGCGGGGTATATGATTACAACGTCGGCAGGAGATGCGGGGAAGGTGAAGAAGGGGAAGACGGTGATGATGTGGGGGATAATCGGGATGGTGATTACGTTGTTTGCGTATGCGATAGTGAATTTTGTATTGAGCAATGTTTTCTAGCTTAGAAATAATTAGAAAAAAGTCTTGCAGTGAGATAATGGTTATGGTAAAATTAAAGTAGTTATTAGTTAATAGGGTGGTCATAATGATCATGATAGGTCAGTGATATGGATTTACAAAAGGCTATAGATCAGATTAGCAATAAAACGGGGGAGAGTGTGGATGTAGCGGTTGGGGCGCCGGGTGGGGCGGCTGAAAATGTGGTTGATGCGGCGCCAGTGGATGAAGCTGGATCAGCGCCGGCGAATGTTGGGATTGGGAGCATGGAGGATAGCGTTTCGGCAAGCATAAATCAGGCGATTTCAAATGTGGGTATGAGTCCAGAAGGAACGACGGGGATGGGGGGTATGGCGGTGCCGGTTGCGGTGAATGCGAGTGCGCCCGAGAGTGTTGCTGCGCCGACTGAAGTTAGTGCTGCGGCTTCGATGCCGGAAGCTGTTGCCACTGCAACACCGGAAGTTGGCGGGGATTTTCAGAGTGTAAGAAAAGAGGCAATCGAGGCGCTGTTGCCGGTTTTGGGACAGGCTGAGTTGGACGCGAGCGAAAAGTTTGGAATTTATGAGGAAGTGGCGACTGGTGGGAATAGGGATCAAGCGGTAATTTCGGGGATGGTTGCAGCGGCGAAGGAGATTCCGGATGAAAAGGAGAAGGCTCGAGCGTTGCTTTCTGCGATTAGGATTATTGATGGAAAATAGGATGTAATTTTCTTGTTCTTGGGGTGATTATGGGGGATTTGGGTCATATAATGTCTTTTAAGAAATTTTGAAAACACTTTTCGGTGAAAGTCGCGATAGCGGCTTTCTTTTAATAGGCGTTACATTAAAAAGAGACTGCCGCGAAGCAGTCTCTTTTGTCGAATGCGGTTAGTACATCCCGCCCATGTCGCCAGCGCCAGTAGCTGGTTTTTCTTCTGGGATATCGACAATAAGTGCACCCATGGTGATAGCGGTTGCGGCGATAGAAATTGCGTTTTGGACAGCTTCGCGAGTAACGCGGGCTGGGTCGATGACACCGGCTTTTTTCAGGTCGATTAGACCTTTGTCCGGGTTCATAACGTCAATTCCCTGTCCGCTTTTGGCACTTTCGACTTCGGCGAGGAGCGCCTGAGCATTCAGGCCAGCATTTTCCATAATATTTACAAAAGGCATCTTTAGCGCTCTTTTAACGATGGTTGCGCCAGCATTGTCGTCCTTAATCTTATCGGCGAGGGCGACGAGAGTTACGCCACCGCCAGAGACGATACCTTCGGAAAGAGCGGCCTTTGTTGCGGCAACGGCGTCATCAACGCGGAATTTCTTTTCATCAATCTCTGTTTCCGTAGCGCCACCGACTTTTATAACGGCAACTTTTCCTTCGAGAGCGGCAGCGCGCTTATCGAGTTCTTTTTTATCATAGTCGGAAGAGGCGATTTCGGATTGAGAATGAATTAGAGCGATTCGATCTTCGACTTCTGACTTAGCGCCGGCACCTTTAATAATAGTTGTTTCATCTTTTGTCGCGATGATTTTTTGAGCACTTCCTAAGACTTCAAGTCCGATTTCTTCTAGCTTCAAGCCTTTATCCTCAGATACAACGGTTGCGTCGGTAAGAATGGCAATGTCTTCCATAATTTCTTTTCGACGATCACCGAAGGACGGGGCTTTTAGAACGAGCGAATTAAAGGCGCCCTTTAGTTTATTGAGAACGAGAAGAGAGAGTGCTTCACCCTCGACTTCTTCGGCGATAATGACTAGGTCTTTCTTTCCGGCCTGAGCATATTTTTCGAGAAGCGGGAGAATTTCATTAGCGGTGGAAATCTTTTGGTCGGTAATGAGAATGCTCGGTTTTTCGAAAATAGCTTCCTGGCGATTAGTGTCGGTAATGAAAAACGGAGAAGAGTAACCCTTGTCGTAGGAGAAACCTTCGACAATTTCGCGTTCCATTTCGAGACCCTGGCCAGCTTCGACGGTGACAATTCCGTCTTTGCCGATTTTACTGATGACTTCGGCGATTAGTTCGCCAATTTCGGCATCTCCGGCGGAAATGGTGGCAACTTCGGCAACCTTTTTGTCGTCGCCAGCGATTTTTTCAGCATTCTTATCGATTTCAGCAACTATTTCTTCGCCAGCGCGCTCAATTCCCTTGCGGAGATCCATGGGAGAAACTCCGGCGGCGATGAGCTTATTGGCTTCGTTCATAATATGATAAGTTAGGACGGTAACGGTAGTCGTGCCGTCACCAGCGACCTTGTTGAGTTTCTGAGCAGCAGACTTAATTAGCTGAGCGCCGACGCGTTCACCGAGGTTTTCTTCTTTATTTTCAAGATCAACTGCTTCGGCGACCGTGACACCGTCATGAGTAATAGTTGGGGCGCCGTAGGATTTTTCAATAACGACGTTTTTCCCTTTTGGACCATAAGTAACTTTTACGGCATCATAGAGTTGTTTTGCGCCGCTCAAGACTTTTTCGCGAGCATCTGATTCGTAGTAGATTTTTTTTGCCATATTTTAATATCCTTTCTTTAAGTATTAGAGAGTCGCGAGGACATCTTCTTCTTTAATGATTAAAAATTCGTCGGAGTCGATTTTTACGTCGGTGGTTGAGTATTCTTTATAGACGATTTTGTCACCCTTTTTTACGGATTTTACGTCAGGGCCAACAGCTTCAACGACGGCATAGGCGGATTTTTCTTTTGCGGCGCCAGCGAGATAAATACCAGAGGCGGTTTTTTCTTTTGGCGTTTCTTTCTTTGCGACAATGTTCGCAAAAAGTGGTTTCAAGGCCATATTTTTTCTCCTTTTATGATTACAGTATCTATTGTAGCACAAAAATTAGCAGAGTCAAGAGCGGAGTGCTAAAATTGAAAAGATATTTTGTGTTTACGGGAAATGGGGTTGACAAAATTGTTATGATTATTATAATAGAGGTAGATAAGGTCATAAAAATAAAAATTTTTTAAAGGAAAATAAAGATGAAAAAAGGTTTTTTGATGGGGGCTGGGGCGGTTTTAATGGCAAGTCTTAGTGGGGCGGTGGTGAAAGCGGCAGAGCCGGTGGTTTCGGGTGTGGCGACGGCGCAAGTGAGTGAGAACTGGGCAACAGTAAGCGGAGTGGTGGCGATTTTGGCGTTGGTGGCAGTGATTGGATTTATGATTCGCGAGAATAAGAAAGAGAAAAATAAAGATAAGTGGTTTGATGGGAGCTGGTAGAGTGAGCTAGTGTCTGTGGTGGGATTGGTTGGTGTGGCGGAGGTTTTTCTTTGTAAGGATTTTGTGGTTTTATACTTGACAATAATTTATATGGGTGATATAATTA
>JAUNQQ010000006.1:2615-4583 GCA_030536095.1 Candidatus Saccharimonadota bacterium | reverse complement strand
CTGGGGCTCTGGGAGAACCTGTTTGACCTTGGTCGCGGATTGTTGCCGCGGTCAATCGCGGTTGCGGTGGTGTACATGGCGGAGATTCGTCTAGAGTTTTATGACGAGTCGTTTCGTAGGATTGGAGAGTTTTCCATGAAGCCGAGCGAGGTGGTTGAATTCTGAAACTAAAACGATTTTTATCAGGGCGAGCCGGAAGGTTCGCCCAATTTTTGGTGGGAGTAGAGATTTAGGGGGATAAGCAGTGGAGAACGTGGCTGAAAATGGTCACGGTTTTTGGGGTGCGAACAAAATGGTAGGAGGGAGGAGATGTAAAAGGTTGGGATTAATAGTCAAAATGTAAATGCTTAAATGAAATGATTGATGGAAATAATTAGGGGTGAGATAGAATGGGGGTATGGAAAAATATGATACGGATGTGGTGGTATTTGATTGTGGGTGGGGAGGAGAAATTATTGGGGATTTCATTGCGGAGGAGATTCCCTTTCGGGTGGAAAAGGTGATAGATTATAAAAATGCGCAATATGGGGAGAAGGATTTTGAGGAGATGAAGGAGCTGGTGGAGCAGGCGCTACTGAAATATATTGGGAAAGTGCGAGTGATTGTGTTGGCGGATGCGGTGATGGCGTTGGAGTTGATGGATTATTTACAGAAGAAATATCCGAAGCAGAAATTTGTGGGATATGGGAGAGGGCTAGTAAAAATGATCAGGATGATGAGGATGAAAAAGGTGATGGTTTTGACGACGAATGGAGTGAAAAAACAGATGATGTTTAAGATGATGGAGAAAATGGCGGAGGCGAGGATAGTGGAGCCGGAATGTCGGGGGTGGGGGAAGAAAATTGATGATGGGGAGATGATGGATGGGGAGGTGAGGCGGACGGTGGGAAATTTTAGGGGCGATGCGGTGGTGATTTATGCCACGGGATTTTTGGATGTGGAGGAAAATATTAAAAAGTATGTAAGAAAACGGACGAAAGTGGTGGATATGAAAGGGGTGCTACTAAAGGATGTGTGTGAGGCGTTGGGGTTGGTTGGGAAAGATGGGCGGACGACGAGGGAGAGGCTGAAGGAGGCGATGGGGGAGTAAGGGGCATTTTAAGTCAGAGTATTTATTGAAATCATTTTCTAATTTAACTTTCGATGTTTTTGTGAAATATATGTTGAAAAATAATAAGAAATGGAGCATCTATATTGCATCTGAGAGGAATATTTGGCTGCATGAACTTAGAAGTGCAAAAATTCTTGCGCTTGCTGGATATTGTGTAGAGTTTTTGTCTGAGACCAGCTTGCGCTCTCCAGATATTCGTTTGGATGGGGTGGAATATGAGATAAAATCTCCAGAAATCGGAAAGATTTCTTCGCTCGAACAAATAATTCGTACGACTCTTAGGTAGTGTCAGAATATTATAATTGATTCTTCTAGAATGAAGATGCACGATGATCGTGTCCGTGGTTTTCTGATTAAAAAATGTCGAGAACAGAGACAGATTAAGAGAATGTTGTTTATTACGAAGAAGGGTAAGATTATTGGCATTTTTAGTTTGATTTGATAGAATTAAGGTAATGAAGTTTTCGCAGGGTGTAGTATGCGCTTAGCGCGGGAGCTTCTTTTTTGTTGGTGAGAGGATTAGGAGTTTGCTGCGCAAATTCCTTCCGTTGCTTTTCGCTCAAAGAAAAAAGCGAGCATTTTTTGTTCGTTTTGTCACACGGAACCTATGGTTCTTATTCTCTTGCTTCGCCAGAAAAAAGACCTTTGGTCTATCTCTTATCGTGCGAGAGGATACAATTTTGCGCTTCGCGCAAAATCTACGCGGAGCGTCGCCTCAAAAAATCTAAAACAAGATTTTAGATTTTTATTCGGCTCCTACCGCGTCCGAACCTACGGTTCTCATCCTCTCGCTGACGATAAGCATAAAAAGAAAGACCTAAAGGTCTTTATTTTTATGCTTGGCGGAAGCGAGAGGA
>JAUNQQ010000006.1:0-2515 GCA_030536095.1 Candidatus Saccharimonadota bacterium | reverse complement strand
CATAAAAAGAAAGACCTAAAGGTCTTTATTTTTATGCTTGGCGGAAGCGAGAGGAAAAATCGTTTTATGAAGTAAAACGATAATCCTTTGTGCTCAGAGCCGTCAGAATAAACTTAAAAAAATAGCAAAAACTTCGTTTTATTTTCTTCAATAAATGAAAAAATACTAGAGTAAACTCTAGATTTTTTATTTGTCTCAGATAATTTCGAAAAGCTTTGCTTTTCTTGCTATTTTTTAGGTTTATTCTGGCGGAAGCGAGAGGATTCGAACCTCCGATACATTGCTGCATACACGATTTCGAGTCGTGCGCCTTCAACCACTCGGCCACGCTTCCACTTTTCATTTTAGCATACCCTAGGGATATTTTCAAGATTGCAGATAGAAATGAGGCCGGGGATTTTTAGTTGGATTATTCCCCTTCGGGCTTGGCTGAAGGAGTTGTTAGCTATAGTTTTTCGACAGATGAAAATGAGTAGATGCCGTCGGAGTTTTTCTTAAAGGTGAAACGGTAGGATTGGAGGTGATTATAGTCATCTTCGGTTAGGTCGGGTTTTTTTGTAGTGTCAAGAGTCTTAAAGGCTTCTTTTCCGCTGATTTCCGTATAGAGAGTAGTTTCTTCTGGGTTGTCGATGAGAGTTCCGGCTTTTATGTCGACGTAGGCGAGATCCTGATTTCTATTGACTTGGGTAATTTTACCGAGGGAGTAGCTTGAGCCGGCTCCACCTCGACCACCAAAAACATGGTAATAGTAATTATTTGTTTTTTGGCCATAGCCGAAGTCGCTAACGATGGAGGTTTGGGTAGTGCTATAGTTTAGCTTTGGTAAACTTTCACCCCAGAGACTATAGTGGTCACTGGCTGCTACGTCGTAAGAAATACAGTCGATATCTTGGTCACCGATGGTGGCGCCGGAGACTGCTGTGCCTGCCAACATGGAATCGATATCAGCTTTTATATTTTCGGTAAATTTATAGTTGCAACTTTTTTCCTTATCTAGGATGGTAGTTTCTAGAGTCATATAGGCTTTAGCGGTTTCGTCGAGATTATTTGAGAGTAACTGGTCTGTTGGTATATAAAGACTGTAGACCATGAAACTATCGGTGTTGTCGAGGTAGTCTCCTACGGATAAACCGTTACGAGCGCCGAGTAGTCGGAGGGTTTTGGTTTTTAAATCGCGGATAGCGTAAGCACTGTCGGAATCGCTGATGGTGATAGTCTGGGAATCGTCGGATACTTTTATCTTGTCAGTTTCGAGAGTGGTAATTTTTCCGTCTTTATCTTCGATCTGGATTTTTAGATCGGATATTTCGGAAGATTTATTATTGGCTTCTATAAGGCCATAAATGCCAAAACTAAGTCCGCTGAGAGTGAGAATAACACAAGTTGCTATCCCAATGGTTTTACTTGGGTTTTTCTTTTTAGATTGATTTGATAATTGTTCCATACTTTATATTATAGCATGACTTTGGTTGGCGTGAGTTGAAAAAACGAGAGAGATAAGATAGAATGGAATTATGAGTAGTGTATTTGATAAAATTGTAAAGGGTGAGATTCCCTGCTATAAAATTTATGAAGACGAAAAGACGCTGGCATTTCTTGATATTGAGCCAGTGGCGGTGGGACATACGTTGGTGATTCCAAAAGTGGAAGTTGATAAGCTGTATGAGCTTTCGGATGAGGATTATGAAGCAGTGATGCGGACGGTGAAGCGAGTAGCAAAAAGAATGGATGAAGTTTTGGGGAAGCGGATTTTTATGAAGGTGATTGGGACGGATGTGCCACACGCGCATGTGCATCTTATTCCACAGAGTGAAAATTATGTACATGGAGAGCATGTGAAGATGAGTGAAAGCGAAATGGAAGAAGTTAGGGCAAAGCTTGCGTTTTAAGAGATGAGAAAAGCGCCGCCCCCAGGGCGGCGCGGCAAATGATTAAGGGAAGATTTATATTTATAGAATGCGAATACAGTGGTTTAGAATTAAATTGCGCACATAGGGTTTTGTAACTTGGACTAGGATTATTTTTACTGTATCACTCATATCGCTTGGATAAACCGGAGTAAAATGAATTACGCCGTTCTCGAGCAAGAGGGGATCCTTATGAATTTCAGAAAAAACATCATACCGACTAATCAAATCGTCTTCGAGGGTGTTTAGCTCTTCTAGATGAATTTGATAGAGCTCCGGATTGAAGACGATTAGACATTCGGTGGGGTGATGAGAACTTTCGCTAAAATCAATGAAAGTAATGTTTTCTCCGTTAATATGGGCAGATAAATTTGGGGTAAACATTTTATGCCTGCTTCCGGATGGCTTGAATAAGGATGTTTTTTTCAGTTTCATTTAGGAATGACTGAGCATAGTTAGTTGCGTTTATGATTGCTCTACTAGTGTCTTCGCCATCGTTGCAACGACGGTCAAAGTCGCGAAGAAAATTTCTAAAAAATTTCTTTTTTACTTCTGTATCCATAATCTTCCTTTCGGTACTTTGGCGACGAATTTGCCAACTCTATTGA
>JAUNQQ010000042.1 GCA_030536095.1 Candidatus Saccharimonadota bacterium | reverse complement strand
ATACAATCATTTAAAAGGAGGAATTATGAAGAAAAAGGCAACTTCTGTAGATAAAACGGAAAATCAGGATGGAAAAAGTCAGGCGCTCGACCTAGCAATTTCGCAAATTACAAAGCAATTTGGTGACGGCTCAATTATGAGACTCGGTAATACGCAAAAAATCGACGTCGAATTATTTTCGTCCGGATCGCTTTCTCTAGATTTGGCGCTCGGCGGAGGTTTTCCGAAAGGTCGGATTATTGAAATCTATGGTCCAGAATCATCAGGAAAGACTACACTGGCGCTTCATGCTATTGCGGAAATCCAAAAACAAGGAAGTCAAGCAGCCTTCATTGACGCTGAGCATGCGCTTGACCCAGCCTATGCTAGACGCATTGGCGTAGATACAAAAAACCTCTTAATTTCACAACCCGATAATGGTGAACAGGCTCTCGAAATCTGTGAGACTTTAGTGCGCTCAGGTGCAGTCGATTTAATTGTAGTCGATTCCGTTGCTGCGCTAGTGCCACAGGCGGAAATTGAGGGAGACATGGGCGATTCCCAGATGGGGCTTCAGGCTAGACTAATGTCGCAGGCAATGAGAAAATTGACTGGCGTAATCAGCAAGACTAAAGCAACCGTCATATTCATCAATCAAATTCGTATGAAAATTGGGGTTATGTTCGGTAATCCAGAAACTACAACGGGTGGAAATGCGCTGAAGTTTTACGCCTCTGTTCGACTTGATATTCGCCGTATTGGACAATTAAAGGACGGTGACAATATTGCCGGTAACCGGACAAAAGTAAAAGTCGTAAAGAATAAAATCGCCCCTCCTTTCAGGACTGCAGAATTTGATATTATGTACAACGAGGGCATCAGTAAGGTTGGAGATGTTTTGGATTTAGCGGTGCAGTTTGGCATTTTGCAACGTTCAGGAGCCTTTATAAAATACCAAGACGAGACAATTGGCCAGGGTCGCGAAGCCGTAAAAAAGATACTCCAAGAAGACCCAGAATTTATGGCTAAGATTGAGAAGCAAGTAAGGGAAAAAGCAACCCCCAAAAATGACGATACAGAAGACGAGAAGGAAGATTCTAATACTGAGGAATCCAATAAAACTACTCAGGCGCCATCAGTAAAAAAGAAGGATACGGCTAAATAATAATGGATATTTTACAGAATAGTCTAGAGGCTCCAGAAAGTGAGCCAAGTATTCCGTTGCATATCGCTTCGCTAAAAACAGAAGGAAATGAACCAAAAAAACTGGTCATTACTAGAATTTCACAGGCGGTAAAAAATCCTAACCGTGCGAATATTTTTGTCAATGAAAAATACTCATTTTCTTTAGACTTATCTCAGGTGGTTGACTATAAAATCCGGACCGGAATGAGTCTGACGGAGCGCGAAATAGAAGATTTTCAGCACATTTCGGAATTCGGAAAACTTTACCAACGTACTCTTGAATGGACTCTAGCTAAACCACATAGCAGAAAAGAAGTTTACGACTATCTAAAAAGGAAACAACAGAAGCGGAGTTTTGATAATCTCCAGATCCAGCGTAATCGTGAACAAAAACAGGATGATGAATATTTTGGTAGAAAAAGTTATCATCCACACAGTGATTTTCGTAGTCAAAATTCTTCTTACAAAGAAGATAATCGTCCAAGATCCCAATCTTTTCGCCAGAGAACAAAACCTCTACCCGAAATTCGGGATGAAGATATAACAGGTGTCCTAAAACGACTTGATGAACATGGGTATCTAGATGATAAAAAATTCGCTGAATTCTTCATTGAAAATCGTAACGCCAATAAAGGTGTAAGTATGAAAGTCCTAAAAATGGAATTAAAATCTAAAGGAGTAGACGAAAATATTATTTCTACGGCAATTGACAACAGCGATAGAAATGACGATGAAGAAATGCAGAAAATTATCGAAAAAAAACGCGGTAAGTATGATGATCGAAAACTACTCGCTTACCTAGTAAGAAAAGGTTTTAGCTATGACATGGCAAAATCCGCTATAGAATCAATGAACAATGACTAATTATATACTTATCTATCCCTTAATTTATAAAATCTGCACTAATAGCCATTTTTTAAATCCCAGAATTCAACACGTATCATCTTACGCTATTCAAAACATTCAAGGAGAACAGAATTTCAGCCAAAAAACTACCTAATGGTGGGGGCGGAAAGAATTGAACTTTCGACCAATCGGTTATGAGCCGACTGCTCTAACCACTGAGCTACGCCCCCGCACCTGAATTATACCACAAAATAGGGAATAACGAAACATTATTCCCTAATAAAAAGTAAAAACTAAGCTTTTTTCTTGAGCGTCAAGAACCCATTGCGCGGATTTTCATTTACTTCCATATTTTCTGGCAAGTCACAAGGTGTCCCTTTTCCACCATCCTCGGTCTTTGTAAAGAAATAAATCACCTGATGCTTACCACCTTTTAAGACTACATCCTTCTTTGCTAAATAATACGTCACCCCTTTTTCATTAACATGAGAATAAGCCATGTCTCCTCCTTAAATTAGTATAATTCTATCTTATGACGAAGGGAAGATTTTGTCAACCCCCTTTTCACCTAAAAAGCACATGCTTATTTTATTTTCCAGTACTTTATCACCAATTTTCAAGGTCAAAAAACTTCTCTACCCATAAATCCGAATTGCAATTCGAATTGCAATCCATCGAATAAAACGAATAAAAATTACAACAATTACGAATAAGCATACTAGTATTGCCCAACCACTCGCACATGGCGCCCAAACTGGCGAAACAAAATCATAACGATAAAGTCCGGCTGACGGAATTTTTACTGAAATCGCATCGTCAATCACGTCCGAAGTCGGATGATTATTTATCTCTGTTGTCATACAATTTATATATTCACTAGAATTCCATGCCCACACATGCTCTATTGCTTGTGGCTTACAGACCGCCATCGCTTCCGCAAATACATTTCCATTCGGATTAGAGTCATCTCCTACTGTCGCTTCCGCTTCTGCGATCAGTGTCGCCACCTTTCGCTGATACTGTCCCTCAAGATAAATCGGTCCCGTCCCAAATGTCATCTTCGAAACCCCATTCTTTTCTACGACATTCACCACAATATGCGAGAATGTAAAATCTCTTAATTCTCCAATTCGTCTCGCAACTTCTTCACTGTCATCACCTTTATCCGCCGTCGCCACCGCTTCTTTTAATCGCATCATTTCCAGATGATCATATCTCAGCAGTGTCGCCACAATAAACATTAGCGGAACCAAAATTATAATCAACTGCCAAATCTTCAGATGTGTTCGCTTTAATTTCTGCCTACCTTTCCCACTCATCTCCCACTTATTATACCATTATTTCCTACATTTTAAAATTCAAACATCAAAAATTCCTCTCCTGTATAAGGCGGATTCGCTTCAATTCTAAAATAAGAATTCCATCCACTGCGAAAAATTACTCGGTTTTACTTCTACCGTGCCTCCAATCTCATCCGTATCGTGCTTATGCTTTGCCTGGCTAGAATTCTCCGGTAGATAAACAAGACTTTCCCCCTCAAATTGCTTATTCTGCTTTGCTCTTGCCGCCAACTCCTGATATTCCTCAGATGAAAAGTATTCATTTTCATACTGCATGCTCTCAACCTGTAGCCTAAGAATTGTCAACTCCTGTCGTCGCTTCGCGAGCGCTTGCTCAAGCTCCCAGTTTCGCGTCATCGATGAAACCGCGCCATAAGTCCATATTAATACCGCAACAATTACAGCCAAAATTACCAGCCTCTCGCCAAAGAAAAGACCCTTAATATGGTATTTTAGTTTCCGTAATTTTGTTTTTAGCATTACTATTATTATATCACATTTGACATTCTTCGCTAAACCCTATATAATGAACTTATGGTTATTCTTGTTATTCTCGCAGTGTTTTTCGGAATCTTCTTCCTTATGAAGCATCGAATTGGCCCGACTCAGCTCGCTGTCATTGCGGGCCTCTCCGTCTATGATTCTTTTGGTTCTCAATTTGCGAATTTTCTCCATAAATTTTTTCAAAACATCTCAGTCGAACATCTTACTTCTATCGCTTTCTTACTTTTTGTAGTAATTTTTCCGCTTATTCTCTATTTTCGCTCCCATAAAGGTGGCCTTTTTGGAATTTTTCGAATCGCCGCTTCAGCGGTTCTCGCGACTCTATTAGCCACCCTTATCGCCCCCATTCTCGCCAACTTCTTCACTTTCGACACGCTCTCTAATGACATTGTCGGTTTCTTTAATAATATTCGAACTACTGTTATCTTGGTCAGTATCGCCAGTGCTTATCTCGATATTCTCTTCTACAAAGACTAATTCATCTGGCGAAAGATTATTTTTTCGCCTAAAAATCTTTTTATAGGGAATTAATAGAAGTAAAATCGGTACATAAATAAGCATTACAGCTAAATTATTTTTTGGTATTTCAATTAAGAAAAATCTAAAGCCACCTAGTGAGTTTATAGTATTTATATGATAATCAAGTATGACTTTTGTCAATTCTGCCACAATTCCTACTACTGGATTATCATTGCCTACCAACATTGCTCCTACTCCCATCATAAATGTTAATCCCATTACCGGTGAAATCGTCGGTAGAATCAATAGATTCATCAAAATCGAAATTAGTGAAATACTCCCAAAATTATAGAGTAGAATTGGTGTCACCGCAATTCCGGCAGCCAGACTTGAGAATACTGTTTCGCCAATAAACCCCGGCTCGCGTTCTCCAAAGAAAAACTTAGTTAATTTCGGACCAACCACCAATAACCCAAAGAAGCTCCCGAATGATAATTGCCACCCTAAATCACTCAGATTTCTTGGCTCATAGATTAACGTTCCCGCCATTACCAAAAGCAACATCCGCCATGTTTCTTGTTCTCTTCCGAAATGCCATGCAATCAGGCTCATTCCCGCCACAATCCCCGCCCTCAGCATGCTCGGCGATAATCCCACCATTCCTGTAAAACAAATAATCAGTAGCGCTGCGCCTGCCATTCCCGCAAATCGCGACACCTTCCCAAAGACCTTTTTTGCAATTTCCGCCAGGATCGAAAGCTGAGTCCCAGACGCCACTATAATATGCGTTAATCCAACGACCTGTAATGTTGCCAGAAATTTTTCATCAACCTCTGCCTTTACTCCCAATAAATATCCTAGCGCCAGTCCAGCCTCCGGCTCGTTTAGGTATTCACGAATTCTTTCGGCAAATCCATCTCTAACCTCAAGAAAGAAGTCTCCTGGCGACGGTCGAATCACCTTGATGATTTCCGGGCGAAACATATTCCCGGCATAATTTCCAAACCCTTCATTCACCACCCCTCGGACTGTAATTCTATCCGACCGTCTTGGCATCTCCGCCGTATCTAACTTTGTGCTCAGCGCTACATAAATTTCAGGTGCTCCGCGAATTTCTGGCGGCGCTTTATTTTCGACTTGAATTCGCTCCACCTCTAAAACTAGTGTGATTTTACTCTCGCTCACATCTAAGTCATTCACAATTCTCCCGCTCACTTCTACCTCATTTCCATAAAACCCACGCAGCTGCTCCATCCCAATAAAACCCGGCGCCGCCCGATTTCCCGCTAAAATCACCCCAGAAATAAATGCGATAAGCCCCACTATTCGATAATTTATAGAAATCGAAATAATTAGCCCAACCAATGAAACCACTAGCCACGTTCCCGACAAAAACCCTGTAAATTTAGTCAGTATCTCAAAAACCGCCCCAACAATTACTCCAATCCCCCATAGTACCAACATCCATGACGGATGAATTCGCCCCAAAAGTTTTTTTGACATCACAACATTTCCTTTCCGCGCTTGTTGTGACCTCCAACTCTAAAATAAGTATATCACACTTTAGAAAAATATGCTATAATAAAAGAGGAAATCAGGTGTTTCCTCAATATAATTAATGCTCTGCCTCCGTAGTCCAACGGATAGAACGATGGTCTTCGGAACCATAGATGTGGGTTCGATTCCTGCCGGAGGCACCATTTAACAGTGAAAAAATAACAGATAGCCAGAAAAATAATAAAAGGAGATTTTATGAGCAAGGTTTATTTTACAAAAGAAATTACAGAAAAAAGTCTAGAAAAAATCTACGAAGCTCTTTCTAGTGAAAAAAGCCTAACCGGAAAAATTGGCGTAAAAATCTCCACTGGCGAACAGGGTGGAAATAACTATCTCCATCCCGAACTAATCAGTAGCCTAGTTAAAAAACTTGGTGACATAATCGTCGAATGTAATACCGCCTATGGTGGTAGTCGCGACCAAAATTCTGACCATCGTAAAACCATTAAAAATCATGGTTTTAATGACATCGCTACGGTTGATATTATGGATGAAGACGGTGAATTTGAGATTCCGACGAGACAAAAGTCGAAGCATTTAAAATCCGATATCGTCGGCGACCATCTAAAAAACTACGATGGTCTCCTTATGCTTTCTCATTTTAAAGGACACGCTATGGGCGGCTTTGGTGGCGCCCTGAAGAACATGTCAATTGGCGTCGCTTCTCATAATGGAAAACTCCTCATTCATTCCGCCGGCGAATCGACCGACCAGCAATATGTCTGGTTGCATCTTCCCGCGCAGGATGACTTTCTCGAGTCAATGGCGGAAGCGGACTGTGCAGTTAGTGACTATCTAAACGGGAATATTCTCTATATTAATATTACTAATCGTCTTAGTGTTGACTGTGATTGCGACAGTAGTCCTGCCGAACCAGAAATGAATGACTTGGGTATTTTTGCAAGTGTCGACCCAGTTGCCCTTGATCAGGCTTGCTATGACGCGGTAAAAACCTCCGATGACCCAGGAAAAACTGCCCTAGTCGAGCGGATGGATTCTCGCCATGCCATTCATACCGTCGAGTGGGCCGCTGAACTCGGTCTCGGCGAGTGTAATTATGAGATTATAAATCTCGA
>JAUNQQ010000005.1:15456-21635 GCA_030536095.1 Candidatus Saccharimonadota bacterium | reverse complement strand
GATTTCCTGTATATTAAAGTATAAGAAGTAGTGTGCCGTGTTTTCACCTTTGAGATTAGATTTGGCGATTCTAATTTCACTAACTCGCGGCAGTATTCTTCGGCGCTGCAATTTTTAGTGGCGAGTCGGTTGTCGTGCGAGCTGACCTCTGACTCTCTATTGGCTACTAAAAATTAAAGAATACTAAATTATAAAGAGAGAAGGAGCTTTAGTGAGCACTAAAACAGTAGAAAAAACTGGCCGTGTCTTTTTCACCGAAGGCGACCAGGCGCTTCCCATCCCTGACCTAACTGCACACCAGAAGGACAGCTGGGAATATTTTGTAAAAACTGGACTTCTAGAAGTCTTTAACGAAATAAATCCGATTGAGGATTATACTGGGCAAAAATATTCTCTTCGGTTTAAGGATTACGAATTCCGCGAACCGTCCGAAACGACTTTTGAAACCAAGCGAAATCTAACGACCTATGAGGCTCCGCTTCATGTTGTTACTGAGCTTGAGAATAAGGTTACTGGCGAGGTAAAGGAACAGTCAATCTATTTCGGCGAATATCCCTGGATGACCGACCGTGCAACCTTTATTATTAATGGCACCGAGCGCGTTGTTGTTTCTCAGCTCATCCGTTCCGCTGGAGTTTTCTTCTCCGCCGAGAATCATAATGGCCGAAATTATTACGGCGCAAAGATTATCCCTGGCCGTGGTGCTTGGCTCGAATTTGAAACAGCCCAGACCGGCGGTATTTTCGTGAAGATTGATCGTCGCCGAAAACTTCCTGTGACGACTCTCCTGCGTGCGCTCGGTCTTTCAAAGAAATCCGAGATTCTCGAGAAATTTGCCGAGGTTGATAATGGTCCAGTTTCCTATATCGAGGATACGCTCGAGAAGGATGAAACTTCTGGTCAGTCCGAGGCACTTATTGCCGTTTATCGCCGGCTCCGTCCGGGTGATCTCGCGACCGTCGAAAACGCTAAATCTATGATTGAGCGGATGTTCTTCGACTTTAAGCGCTATGATTATTCTCGCGTTGGTCGCTTTAAGATTAATCAACGCCTTGGCTTTGATACGCCGAATGATTCTATTCATCGCACACTCCAGATGGATGATCTTATCGCGATTATCTCCGAGATTATCCGCCTGAATAATACTCAAGAACCAGCCGATGATATCGACTCTCTCGCAAATCGCCGAATTAAGCTCGTGGGCGAACTTGTTCAGCGCCAGTTCCGCCTCGGTATGCTCCGTCTTCAGCGCAATATTCTTGACCGGATGTCAATGATGAAGGCCGACGAGGCAACTCCGGCTCAGCTTGTTAATGCTCGCCCAGTTTCTGCTGCCGTAAAGGAATTTTTCGCTTCGTCCCAGCTTTCTCAGCTTATGGACGAGACAAATCCTTTTGCCGAATTAGCACATAAGCGCCGTCTTAGCTCAATGGGTCCTGGCGGTCTCCAGCGTGAGCGTGCCGGCTTTGATGTGCGTGATGCTCACCCTACTCATTACGGTCGTATCTGTACTGTCGAAACGCCAGAAGGTGGAAACGTTGGACTCGTGTTGAATATGGCGACTTATGCCCGGATTAACGAATACGGTTTTATTGAAGCGCCATATCGCGTCGTTAAGGACGGAAAAGTGACCGACGAAATCGTCTATGTTGATTCCGCCGAAGAAAAGAATATGGTTATCGCTGATACTTCCGCTAAGCTTGATGATAAGGGTCAGTTTGTCGACGCCCGTGTTTCCGCCCGTGTAAACGGTGAGCCAGTTCAGGTTGACGCTGAACTCGTCACTCATCTCGACGCCGCGCATAAAGAAATTCTCGGCGTAAGCGCGAGTATGATTCCGTTCGTTGAGAAGAACCGGGTTGACCGCTCGCTCATGGCCTGCGCTATGCAGAAACAGGCTGTTCCGCTACTGAAGCAGGATAATCCAACCGTTGGAACTGGTATTGAGGCGGAAGTTGCGAGAAATACTTCCCAGCTCATTGTCGCCGAGGATAAGGGTGAAGTCACAAAAGCCGACGGCATCTCCGTAAAAGTAAAATACGATAAACTCGGCGAAAAGGAATATCCGATTCAGCATTTTGAAATGACCAATGATTCTCGCTGTTATAACCAGCACTGTGTCGTTGCTCGTGGCCAGAAGGTGAAAAAGGGCGATTCGCTCATTGAGGGCGCTTCTGTTCATAACGGCGAGTTAGCGCTCGGCCGCGACCTTCTCGTCGCCTTCATGCCGTGGCGCGGTTATAATATGGATGATGCGATTGTGATTTCCAGTCGTCTTGTCCAGAATGACGAAATGACCTCTATTAACATTCGCGATTTCGATGTTGAAGTTCGCGAAACCAAACTCGGCCCAGAACAGGTAACTCGCGATATTCCGAATGTCTCCGAACACGCTCTGCGTCATCTCGGTGAAGACGGAATTGTTACAATCGGTTCTGAGGTGAGCAATGGCGATATTCTCGTCGGAAAGATTACCCCGAAGGGTGAGCAGGAGCTCAGCTCCGAAGAGCGTCTCCTTCGCGCCATCTTTGGCGAAAAGGCGAAGGATGTTAAGGACACTTCTATTCGGATGAATGGTTCTGCTACTGGTAAGGTCGTTGATGTACGGACTTATACCCGTGAGCAGGGAAATGACCTAAAAGCTGGCGTGATTATGCAAATTAAGATTTTTGTCGCTGAAATGCGTAAGATTCAGGTTGGCGATAAGATGTCTGGTCGTCACGGAAACAAGGGTGTTGTTTCGCGCGTTCTTCCAGTTGAGGATATGCCCTTTATGGAAGATGGAACTCCGGTCGATATTCTCTTGTCACCAATGGGTGTGCCGTCGCGTATGAATCTCGGTCAGCTCTTTGAAATCCATCTCGGTATGGCCGCGAAGAAACTCGGTTATAAGGTTGCCACTCCGCCATTTAATGGTGTTAGCGACGAGGCGATTTCTGATGAACTCGAAAAAGCCGGCTTTGATCGCACTGGCCGTGTCCAGCTTTACGACGGTCAGACCGGTGAGCCGTTTGAGGAAAAGACTTCTGTCGGCGTGATGCATATGCTAAAGCTACATCATATGGTTGAAGATAAGATCCACGCTCGTTCAACTGGTCCATACACTATGGTAACTCAGCAGCCACTCGGTGGTAAGGCACAAAACGGTGGTCAGCGCTTTGGGGAAATGGAGGTTTGGGCGCTCGAGGCTTATGGTGCCGCAACTACGCTTCAGGAAATGTTGACCATAAAGTCCGATGATGTTTATGGTCGTGCAAAGGCTTATGAATCTATTATTAAGCGCCTGCCGATTGAAGGACCAAAGCTCCCAGAGGGTTTCAATGTTCTCGTAAAAGAGCTTCAAGGTCTCGGTCTAAAGGTTGATCTCTTGGATCACGGTGATAAGCAAGATGCTTCCGCTGTAATTGAGAAAACTTCCCGCGAAATAGAGAAGGATAAGAATGACCAGAGTGTTTATAATCAGCATCAGGCTGAGACAAAAGTCGATACTGACACTATGAATGATCAAGAAATTAGCGAAGCTATGGGGGACGATGGGGAGGAGACAATTATAACAACAGAAGAGGACAATCTCGATGAAGGCTCGATTGACCTCGGAGGAGAGGAGTAAATATGGCTTGGATGGATAATTTTATCTCAGCATCGGATTTTGATTCAATCCGCCTCAGTATTGCGTCAAAGGATGACATTCTTGACTGGAGCTATGGCGAAGTAATTAAGCCCGAAACAATTAACTATCGGACCCAGAAACCAGAGCGTGACGGGTTGTTCTGTGAGCGAATTTTTGGTCCGGTAAAAGACATAAATCCTCACGATTCAAAGTTCCACGGTGTCCGTTCGCGCGAAGCGGCCGTTGATAAAGAAGGAAATCTCGTTACTCGTTCGATTTCTCGCCGTGAGCGGATGGGGCATATCGCCCTTTCTACTCCGGTTGCGCATATTTGGTTTATGCGTGGTATCCCGTCGGCGCTTTCGCTGATTCTCGACCTGACTGTTCGCAATATTGAGCGCGTCGTCTATTTTGCCTCTTATATGGTTACGAGCAGTAAGGATGATGAAATCGCCCAGCGCATTACGGATCTCGAAGCAGAAGATCAGGCTGCTCGCCAGGCAATCCAGATGCGCTACGAAACTCTCGCTAAGGACGCCAATGCTGACGCCAAGGCTCTCGCCGAGCAGGAAAATAAAGAACTCGAAGAACAGAGCGTCCGTTTCCTTGAGCGAAAGAATATTCTGACCAGCCTAAAAAAAGGCAATGTCATTTCCGAACAGATGTTTCGCAATCTTCCCGAAGAATACGAAGATTTAATCACGGTTGATATGGGTGGACAGGCGCTAAAGACAATGCTTGACGAAATTGACGTTGATGAGATTATTAATACTCTTCGCGAAGAGGAGGCTGCCGCGAAAGGTCAAAAGGCTAAGAAAATCGCAAAGCGCCTAAAGCTTATCGAAGGTATGAAATCCGCTGGGATTCAGCCGAGCGATCTCGTTCTGACTGCTATTCCGGTTATTCCACCAGATCTTCGCCCGATGATTTCTCTGCCGGGTGGCCGGTTTGCGACTTCCGATCTAAACGATCTCTATCGCCGTGTTATTAACCGTAACAATCGTTTGCGCAAGCTGATGGATTTGAACGCTCCAGAGGTAATTGTCCGTAATGAGAAGCGTATGCTTCAGGAGGCGGTTGACGCATTGATCGATAATTCCGCAGCTCATGGTAATCGTACTGCTAACTCGACCAATGGTCGCCGAAAACTAAAGTCGCTCTCCGACCTTCTAAAAGGCAAGCAGGGACGTTTCCGTCAGAACCTTCTCGGAAAACGTGTTGACTACTCTGGTCGTTCCGTCATTGTCGTCGGTCCAGAGCTGAAGCTAAACGAGTGTGGTCTTCCGAAGACCATGGCGCTCGAGCTCTTTAAGCCGTTCGTTATTTCTTGGCTAATGGAACATGAATATGCTCCAAATATTCGCGCTGCTGGCCGCATGATTGAATCCGGCGAAGAGGTGATTTGGGATGCACTCGATGAAGCAATTAAGGATAAGTATGTTCTTCTGAACCGCGCTCCGTCGCTCCATCGCCTTTCGATTCAGGCTTTCCAGCCGAAACTAATTGACGGTAAGGCGATCCAGCTCCATCCGCTCGTGGCTTCTGGTTTTAACGCCGACTACGACGGTGACCAGATGGCGGTTCATCTACCGCTTTCTGATGAGGCTCAGGCTGAGGCGAGAGAACTTATGTCCGCCCCGAAAAACCTTCTGAAGCCAGCGGATGGCGCTCCGGTTCTTGCGATTTATCAGGATGTTGTGCTTGGAATTTACTACCTAACCTATAATAAACCTGGAACAGATAATGACGAAGTAAAGCCCTTTAGCTCAATCTACGAAGCCGAAATGGCTTACGATCAGGGTGAAATTCATCTCCAGACTCCGATTCGTGTCTTCTTTAAGAAGGAAATTCGGACAACGACTCTTGGGCGCATTATCTTTAACGAAATTCTCCCCGAAGATTACCCGTTTGATAACTCCGTCCAGACCTCTAAACAGCTAAAGAAAGTTATGGCCGATATCTTCGATCGTTACGACAATGAAACAACCGTAAGAGTTGCCGATGCTCTAAAAAACCTCGCCTTCGAGTATGAAACTATTGGTTCCGTTTCAACTGCGAAGGATGATTATCCAACTTATCCTGAAATTCAGGACTTTATCGCCGAGGGTGATGCAAAGACTGCGCTTATTCAGGATCAGTTTGATCAGGGTCTTGTTACCGAGTCGGAGCGTCATAATCTCACTGTCGCTAACTGGCGCGACATTGACGATAAGATTTCTGCCTTCCTGAAGGAGAAACTTGCAACGCTCGACACCGACATTGCTGTTATGGTTAACTCCGGTGCCCGCGGTTCCGTCTCAAACATTAAGCTCGCTTCGGCCGAGATTGGTGTTCAGGTAGATGTGAACAACAACGAAATCGAGCTTCCAGTGAAGTCATCCTTTAAGAAAGGTTTGACAACCCTCGAATCCTTCATTGTCACTCGTGGTGCTCGTCAGGGTCAGGTTTCAACGGCTCTCCGTACCGCCGACTCTGGTTATCTAACTCGCCGCCTGGTTGACGTAGCACAGGATGTCTTTACTACCGACGAAGAGGCACCCGACCCAGGCTTTGAGGTTTATCGCTCTGA
>JAUNQQ010000005.1:0-15356 GCA_030536095.1 Candidatus Saccharimonadota bacterium | reverse complement strand
GGTGTTGCCGGTTCTGGTAGTATCGCCCGCGGTCTTCCGCGCGTTGAGGAGCTTCTCGAAGCTCGTAACCCGAAAGGTCAGGCTTGGATTGCGCCAACTTCCGGTGTAGTTGAAACTTGGGAGCAGGATAATCATTACATCGTCACGATCACTCCGACCGCCGGTCGTACTGAACGTATTGAATCTGGCGACAAAAAGATTCGCGTAAAGGACGGCGCAACTGTTCAGGCTGGCGATGTCCTCGTCTCTGGTGAACGCGGTAAGGAACCAGTTATCGCTCCGTTTGACGGCAATATTCAGCTCGTTGATGGCGGTCTTGTTATTGTCGAAGGCGGTGGTAATCCTGTCCGGATTGAAATTCCAGAAGATGCTGAATTGCTTGTAAAGAGTAATGATACAGTTGAAGCTGGCGATCGTCTGACGACTGGTTCGCTAAATCTTCAGGATTTGCTAAAATACAAGGGACGTGAGGCAACTGCGCGCTATATCATGAACGATGTCATGAGCGTCTATGCGGCTCAGGGTCACGAAATCTCCGCGAAGCATCTCGAGATTATCGTTCGTCAGATGTTTAGCCGCGTTTTGATTGAAGAATCTGGCGATTCCGAGTTTGTCGTTGGCGATATTGTCAGTGTTACTGCCGTCGAATCTGAAAATGCCGAGCTTGAAGCCGCAGGGAAGAATCCGGCTGAGTTCTCGCGTCTTCTCCTCGGAATTACTAAGGTCAGTATCTGGTCAGATTCATTCTTGTCTGCCGCCTCATTCCAGGATACGACTCGCGTCTTGATTAACTCTGCTATTTCTGGTCGTGTTGATCACCTGAAAGGCCTGAAGGAAAACGTCATTATCGGTCGCAAGATTCCTGTCGGTACTGGCATTACTCCGATTGACCTTGACGCCGAGGATGCTGACGATGAGCCACGCGAAGGCGACTTCGAAGGCGTTTAGTCTTTTCGCACTAGAAGCGACACGAAAAATCCCCCTTTTAGGGGGATTTTTCTGCTCAGGAGCAATCATAATGTTTTGTCTCAATTCCCCAGCGACAAGAAAAAGCCCCCGAAGGGGCTTTGTATTACTCATCAAGCCGAAAACCCTTAGTGGACATCCGCTCCAAAAGTTCGGTTTGTTTATCTAAAGAGACTAAGATGTCTTCAGTTCTGGGCTTCTTGCTCTCCTCTGAATTAAATTTATTAACCAGCTGCGCGGCCTTATCGAGCAGGGCATCAACGCTTTTTATTACGTCGTTATTGTCAGCAACCATTTCCTCAACCTCGCGCTCATGCCTATCTGCGAGCTGGATATTGACTTTTGCGTCAGTGTCTGCATATCCATCGACTATTAGATAATGCATAATGACCCTTGCGTTTTCCTCAAAAAGACACCGAATCTCACTAAAAGATTCCGTTATCGAATCAAGGTATGTTGCATTACTAAAATTAATTAGCTGATCTAACCGAGTTTCGCGCACTTCCAACCATTTGCATTGAATTAGAAAATTCGAGACCTCCTTCTCCATAGTTCTAATCTCGTCCTTACGTCGTTTCGCGAAAGCCTTCTCAAGCTCTCTTTTTGCAACCTGCAAATCCGTGGTTTGTAGAGAATTATAATTAATGACTGTTCGCTCATTTTTAGCTTCGTAGCTATTACTCTGACCAAATATTCTTTCATATTCATTCTGCAGGGTCTGTATAGGGCCATCGGCAACGCATTCCTGTTCTGGCTTTTTCGCAACCGTCGTCCCCGCCCCTGAATAATACTGCGGCAATGCTTCCCGAAGTAATGGAACTACCTTTTTTGCTCGCTTCCGAGAAAGAATTGCGGAATCGCTCTTAAGATAATTTTGATTTAAGAATAGAATGAAATCTTGAGCTATTTTCAATTTATGTTTAGGTTTAGTATTAGTATTAATCTTAAATCCTATTACTTCAGAGATCTCAACTAAAATAAGGTATGGAGTTTTTAATGTATTTCTCTTAATCCCAAGAAATTTGCAAATTCTTTTTATTCCCCAATCTGGACTATACGCATTATAATCGATATAAATGTAAAACCTTCGGTAAACAAACCATATTATTATTGAAATTCCAGCTACAATTAGTGAAAGTTTACCAAGTAACTGGAGGAAGTTTTTACCGCCCGGATCCGAGTGTGAAAGTGTATATGAAAATAAAGCAAACAATACAGCGAATAAAAGACCGGAAAAAATGATCCATGGTAGCAAAGACTTAGCTTTTTCAATAAACTTAGCATCTTCTAACATCTTATCTCCTCCTAAAGTCCAAAGTCTTTACCAAAAACTTACTGCTATATCATAACAATAATATTATAAATTGTCAAGTCACACGCTCCGACTCTTTCGCTAAAATCTAGCGTTTTCCCTCTTGTATTTCTCAGGAAAGTGTGCTACAATGAGATAAGTATAACTAGACGACAGGGAAAGTCTAATATCTGCGCCAGGGCGAACCGCGCAGTCCGAATAGATACTTCCCATAAGTCTAGATTATGTGATGTAATAATAATTTTAATAAGAGAAAGGATCAGGATGCAAGTCATCTTAGGCACCAAAATTGGTATGACCCAGATCACTAGCGATGATGGGATCGTTACTCCGATCACTGTCATTCAGGCTGGACCGACTACAGTGACTCAGATTAAAACCATCGAATCCGATGGTTATAACGCTGTGCAGCTCGGTTATGGTCAGGGTAAGAATCTGAGCAAGTCTGTAAATGGCCACGCAAAAAAGGTCTCCGAGGATTATTCTCCAAAGGTTCTGCGCGAATTCCGCACTAAAGAATCCCCTGAATATAAGATCGGCGACCAGATTACCGTCGGTGAATTTAGCCTCGGCGATAAGGTTAGCGTAACCGGCACGAGTAAAGGCAAAGGTTTTGCTGGAACAGTGAAACGCTGGAACTTTAATGAAGCCCGTAATACACACGGCTTTAAGGGAAACATTCGTAAAGTCGGTTCAATCGGCTCGATGTATCCTCAAAAAGTCTTCAAAGGAAAGAAAATGCCGGGGCGAATGGGGCATGACCGCGTGACCGTAAAGAACCTCGTCGTGAGTTATCTCGATGTTGAAAATAATCTTATCGGCTTAAAAGGCGCCGTTCCTGGTCCAAATAAGGGTCTCGTAATGATTGAGGGAAAGGAGTAGTATGAGCGAACTAAATAAAGATATTTTCGACTTAGAAGTAAAAAATCACGAACTCCTAAAGCTCGCCTATGACGCATACTTAGCGAATTCTCGTTCATCACACGCTAAGACCTTGAAGCGTGGCGAAGTTCGCGGTGGTGGAAAGAAGCCGTGGAAACAAAAGGGAACTGGTCGTGCTCGTTTTGGCTCAACTCGTAACCCGATTTGGCGCCATGGTGGTGTTGCTGGCGGTCGTTCTGGAATTGAGAACTTTACCAAACGACTCTCTAAGACCGCAAAGCATGTTGCTGTTCGTCAGGCGCTCAGCCTTCAGAATCAGGACAAAAAGATTGTTATCGTTAAGGATTTCCTAATCAAAGACGGAAAGACAAAGGAAGCCGTAAAGAATCTTGAGAAAAATAAAGCTAATCTAGATAGCCGCGTCCTTCTCGTTGTTCCTGAAAAAAGCGACCTACTCTTGCGCGCAACTAATAACCTGAATTGCCTAAAAGTTGTTCGCCCGACCTATCTAAATGTTTATGATCTCTTGAACGCGGATCGGATTCTTCTTACTGAAGGCTCTCTCCCAGTTCTCGAAAATTGGCTACTCGGAAAGGAGGAGAAATGAAGTTAATCCCGCGCGAAACAGAAAAAGCTTATCAGCTTGCTACTCAGCATACTTACAGCTTTGAAATTAGAGGCGAGCATGGTGAAAACTTTGAAAAGCCTTCAAAGCAAAAAATCGCCGCGCTTGTGGCCGAGACTTTTGCAGTCCATCCCATAAAGGTCCGAACGATTATTCGTAAAGGTAAGCCAACCCGCTTTTCTCGCGGAAAGCATGCTTATCCTGGAACGACTTTTCGTCGTAACCAGCTAATCGCCATGGTGACGCTTCCGAATGACGAAACAATTGCTCTCTTTGATCAGGCTGAAAATGCGGACCCCACCTCTGAAGAAGCTACTAAGAAAGAAGTCGATGAAACCGCCAAGGCTGATGTCGAAAAGGCTCTCGGTAAGAAATCAACACCAAAGGAGGAAAAGAAATGAGCATAAAAGCCTATCGCCCAACAACTCCGGCTCAGCGCCAGAAAACCACTCAGGATTTTGACCAGATTACTACGAAGAAACCACTAAAATCCCTAACAAAATCCAAGAAACAGAACGCTGGCCGAAATAATAGTGGCCGCATTACGGTTCGTCATCGCGGTGGCGGCGTAAAGCGTCATTATCGCCTAGTTTCTCATAAGCTTCCAAAGGGTCTAACTCTGACCGTTCGCGAGATTGAGTATGACCCAAATCGCTCCGCGCGTATTGCTCGCGTTCAGGATCAGAATGGAACTTATTATTACGTTATCGCTGATACGAACATGAAAAAAGGGATGACCTATCAGGTCGGCGACGAAGCTGAAATAAAGGATAGTAATCGTCTGCTCCTAGAGAATATTCCGGTTGGTACCTTTATCTACGCTATTGAACTTAAGCCTGGTCGTGGCGCCCAGATGGTGCGCTCTGCTGGAGCTTCCGCTCAGCTAATGGCGAAAGAAAATGGTTACGCCACTATTAAGCTCCCGTCTGGAGAGATGCGTCGCATCCTGCTTTCCTGTGCCGCTAGTATTGGTACTGTCGGTAATGGTCAACATCAGAACATTAAGATCGGTGCCGCTGGTCGTCGCCGTCGAAAGGGAATTCGTCCGCACGTTCGTGGTGTCGTGATGAATGCTGCCGACCATCCACATGGTGGTGGTGATGGTGGTCGTCACGGAACTGGCCGAGCTCCGCGCACTCCTTGGGGTCAGCTAACCCTAGGTCTCCGAACGCGCCATAATAAGCAAACTAATAAATATATCGTGCGTAGTCGCCACGAAGGAAAGAGGAGATAATCATGAGCAGAAGTCTGAAAAAAGGTCCGTTTATTGATTATAAATTACAGAAAAAGGTCGAAGCTTTGACTCCGGAGGATCGCACCGTGATTAAGACTTGGGCGCGTGCCGCTACGGTTACCCCCGAGATGGTTGGTCATACGTTTGCCGTCCATAACGGTAAGGTTCACGTCCCCGTCTTCGTCAGTGAGAACATGGTTGGGCATAAACTCGGCGAGTTTGCTCCGACCCGAAAGTTCCGCCGTCATGGTGGAAAGAAGGCTGCTGAAGCTGCTGCCGCGAAAGGAGGAAAGTAATGTCTGACTTGCATTTTGCTACTGCCTACATTAAGGGCGTAAAGTCTCAGCCGAGAAAGACTAATATCGTTGCATCCCTAGTCCGCAATCGTACTGTTGATGACGCCGTGGTAATTCTAGAGCATACACCACGTCGTGCTGCTCTGCCAGTAAGAAAGGCAATCGAGTCCGCTCGCGCTAATCTTCTCAGCTCCGGCTCCCCTGTTGATTCTCGCTCGATTTATATTAATCGTATCAGCGTAACGACTGGTTCCCGGATGAGAAGATATAAACCGGCTTCGCGCGGTCGCGCCCTGCCGTACGAAATTATCAGTAGTAATATCTTCGTAGAAGTTTGCGGAAAAGAAAAAGTCCGCGCAAAAAAACCTGAAGATAAAAAGGCTGATGATAAGAAGACCGCTACCGAAAAATCTAATAAGAAGGAGAATAAATAATGGGCCAGAAAGTTAATCCCATTTCCTACCGGCTCCAGGTCAATAAAGATTGGACTTCGAAGTGGTTCACTCGGAATGACAACTTTAAAAACTGGCTGGTCGAGGATACAAAGATTCGCGAATTGATCGAATCCCGCTTTAAGGCGCGCCCGACTATCGCTCGGATTGATATTGAGCGCAGCAGTAATCTAACTACAATTACAATCCATACCGCTAAGGCTGGTGCCGTTATTGGTAAGCAAGGCGCTGGTATTAATCAGCTAAAGTCTGAGTTGGAAAAAATCACGACTGGTCCTCTGCGTATTAATGTTGAGGAAGTAAAGAAGCCAGAATTGAATGCTAAGCTTGTTGCCGAGAATATTGGCTTCCAGCTTGGAAAGCGGATGAACTTCCGCCGCGCCGTAAAGATGGCTCTTCAAAACACTATGTCCGCTGGCGCTAAAGGTGTTCGTATTGAGGTTGCTGGTCGTCTCAATGGTGCTGAGATGAGTCGTCGCGAGAAGTTTATTGAGGGATCCGTTCCGCTACATACCCTTCGTGCTAACATTGATTTTTACTGTGAACATGCCCAGACTATTGCTGGTGTGATCGGCGTAAAGGTCTGGATTTATAAAGGAGAGAAATAATATGGCGATTATGCAACCTAGAAAAGTTCCGCATCGTAAAGTCCGTAAAGGCAAAAACGAAGGTATTGCAACCCGCGGAAATACTGTCGCCTTTGGTGAATTCGGTCTAATGTCGCTAGATAATGAGCGCATTAATGGTCATCAGATTGAGGCTGCTCGCCAGGCGATTACGCGTTATGTGAAACGTGGTGGAAAAATTTGGATTCGGATTTTCCCACATACGCCCGTTTCTAAGAAACCACTCGATGTTAAGATGGGTGGCGGAAAAGGTGAACCGCAGTATTACGTCGCAAAGGTAAAAACCGGTTCCGTGATGTTTGAAATTGCTGGTGTGACCGAAGAACAGGCTCGCGAAGCTCTGCGTCTCGCCTCGCACAAGCTACCAGTACGTTGTAAAATAATTAAAAGAGAGGAGTTTTAAATGCCTAAATCACTCATTGGCACCGTAACTTCCGACAGTCGCGATAAGACGATTACCGTCTCGATTGTCAGCCGTGAAACTCATCCGATTTATCGTAAGCAGTATTCAAAAACTCGAAAATATACTGCGCACGATGAAAAGAACGAGGCTCATACTGGCGACCGCGTCGAAATCGTTGAATGTCGTCCGATCTCTAAGACTAAGAGTTATAAGCTCTCACAGATTCTTGAGCGCGGCCAGGGAACTGTCGAACTTCTAGAGGATGTAACTGAAGTTGAAATCCCCGAAAAAATCGGTGCAGATAAAAAACCTAACACCGCGAAAAAGGTCGAAAAGGCCGAGAAATCTAGCGAGGAGGAAGAATAATGTTACAGATGCAAAGTAGATTAAAGGTCGCCGACAACAGTGGCGCGAAGGAACTCGGAATTATCCGTGTTCTTGGCGGGACTCGTGCTCGCTATGCGCGCGTTGGTGATGTCGTGACCTGCGCCGTGAAGGAAGCATCCCCCACTGGTGCCGTAAAGAAAAAAGCCGTTGTTCGTGCTGTTATTGTCCGCACTCGCGAGCAGATTCGTCGTCCTGATGGCTCAACTATCCGTTTTGACGATAATGCCGCCGTTCTAATTAATGATGACAAAACCCCAAAGGGTACGCGTGTTTTTGGTCCAGTCCCCCGCGAACTACGTGACCTTGGGTTTAGTAAAATTATCAGCTTAGCTCCGGAGGTTCTCTAATGAGTACAAGATTACAAACTGGTGATAAGGTTCGCGTCATTTCTGGCGGACATAAAGGCGAAGAAGCAGTTATCACAAAAATCGATAAGGCTTCCGAGCGCGCCATTCTCGACGGGATTAACGTTGTCGAGCGTCATTATAAAAAGACAGTCTATAATCCTCGTGGTATGAAAGTGACTAAGCAGCTAGGAATTCATCTGTCGAATCTGAAACTGATTGAAAAAGTTGACCTAAAGAAGCTTGCTAAAGACACTAAAGCGGCAAAGAAGGCCGATAAGAAGGAGAAGAAGTAATGGTCGAAAAGAAATATCAGCCGAGACTAAAAGCTCTCTATCTTGAGAGTCGTGCAAAGCTCCAAAAGGATCTTGGTCTCGAAAATATCAATCAGGTACCAGCTCTCGAAAAAATTGTCGTGAGTTCTGGTGTTGGTAAAAAGCGTGAAGATAAGCGTTATATCGAGACAGTCGAGTTAACTCTCGCTAAGATTACCGGCCAGAAGATTACTTCTCGTTTGCCAAAGAAATCCATTGCCACCTTTAAGATTCGCAAAGGCATGGGTTCTCCGATTGGTTATCTTGCCACCTTACGAAATGATAAGATGTATGAATTTGCCGATCGCCTAATTAATGTCGCTTTGCCGCATGTTCGTGATTTTCATGGTGTTCCGCGAAAATTTGACGAGCAGGGTAATTATACGCTTGGCGTTAAGGAACAGACCGTTTTCCCAGAGATTACCTTCGAAGATGCAAGTGTTCTTCATGGTCTCGAGATTACGTTCGTTATTAAAAATGGTAATAAGAAAGGAAGCTATAAGTTGCTTGAACTATTCGGAATGCCGTTTGAGAAGGAGGTAAAAAATGGCTAAAAAATCAGCAGTCCTCCGTGATCAAAAACGACGAAAAATGTACGAAAAATATAAGGCAAAGCGTGCCGAACTAAAGGCGGCTGGCGACCTCGATGGTCTCCAGAAATTACCGCGCAATTCTAGCCCAACCAGACTAAAGAATCGCGACCTCCTCGACGGTCGTCCCCGCTCTTATATGCGTCGTTTCGGCCTCTCGCGTATTAATTTCCGGGAAAAAGCCAGTAAAGGCGAGATTCCTGGTGTAACAAAGAGTAGTTGGTAGGAGAAAGGAGAATTATGTCATTACAATCAACCGATCAAGTTGCCGATTTAATTACGAGAATTCGTAACGCTATTATGGTAGGAAAAACCGAAATTTCCGTACCAACTTCAAAGCTAAAGGTCGCCGTAGTTGACGTCCTGAAGAAAACTCATTTTATCGACGATTACAAAATCGAGAAATCTTCTCCACGCGATAATCTTATCGTAAAAATTAATGCGCCAGGTTTTCCAGCTCGCATTAACGCTATCGAGAAGGTTAGTCGTCCAGGCCAACGGATTTATTCCTCTGCAGCTGACCTAAAGCCAGTAAAATCTGGCCGTGGCATCTCTATCGTTTCGACTTCGCATGGTGTTATGACTGGCACCGAAGCGAAAGAGAATCATCTCGGTGGCGAAATCCTAGTGAAAGTTTATTAGATTAAGCCTAACTACCTCTTGAAAAAGTCTGAGATTTATGCTAAAATAATACTAGCTTAACCATATACACAAGTAAAATTAAGAAGGAGAGAACATGAGTCGTATCGGAAAACAGCCTATCGAAATTCCTTCAGGTGTGACAATCACGGTCGGCGACGAAACTATTACCGTCGCTGGCCCCAAAGGCACGCTCGAGGTTCCTGTTCAGGCAAAAACCACGACAAAAGTCGAAGAAAATCAGATTATCGTTACGCGTAGTGACGATGAGCCGAAGTCTCGTGCGTGGCACGGTCTTCAGCGCGCCCTACTAAATAACGCCGTGATCGGCGTAACTAAGGGCTACGAGAAAAAACTCGAAATTAACGGTGTTGGCTTCCGTCTTTCTGGCGGACCAAAGGAAATTGAGATGAGCCTTGGTTTTTCTCATCCGGTGAAATATTCCGCTCCAGAGGGGATTACCCTGACTACTAATAAAATGGAGATCACCGTTTCTGGAATTGATAAACAGCTCGTCGGCCAGACCGCTGCAGAAATTCGTGAATTTAAGAAGCCTGAGCCGTACAAGGGTAAAGGCATTAAATACGCTGACGAAGTTATTCTTCGTAAAGCTGGAAAGGCAGGTAAGAAATAATGAAATCAGAATATCGTAAAGCCCGCACGCGCGCTAAGATTCATGGCACCGCTGACCGTCCGCGTCTCGCAGTACACATTAGCAATATGCATATTATTGCGCAGGTTATTGATGATGATGCAATGAAGACTCTGGCTTACGCTACTACAGTTGGCGGAAAAATGACCGGCACTATGACCGAAAAGGCCGCTCTAATCGGCGCAGAAATCGGTAAGAAGGCAAAGAAAGTAAAAGTTGAGAAGGTCGCTTTTGATCGTGGCGAAAGAAAATACGCAGGTAGGCTGAAGGCCTTGGCCGACGCTGCCCGTAAGGAAGGATTGGAGTTTTAATATGGCAGAAGAACCAAAAGTAAAAGTCATCAATCGTTCAGGTACCCTGAAGATGAGTGATGAAACCGCCGAGCGGAAGCAGTCACGCGATATCGCCGGTCGTCCGATGGGGCGTCGTGGTGGTCGCCGTAATAACCGTGGTCGTGGTGCCGATACTGCTCCGAAGGAATTTGAAGAGGTAACCATTAGTATTGATCGTGTTTCGCGCACCGTAAAGGGTGGTCGCCGAATGCGCTTTAAAGCTCTTGTTGCTGTCGGTAATCATAAGAATAAAATCGGCATCGGCGTCGCAAAAGGTAGTGATGTTACTACTGCCGTCCAAAAGGCTTCTAAGAAGGCACATAAAAACATCGTCGTCTTTAATATGGACAAAGAAACAATTTGTCATGAAGTCGAAACTAAATCAACTGGCGCAGACGTCCTTATGAAGCCAGCTGCTCCCGGTACCGGAATTATTGCCGGTGGCGTTGTTCGCTCAATTATCGGTTTGACTGGAATTAAGAATCTTATTTCAAAATCTCTCGGCTCGACCAATAAAGTCAATATCGCCTATGCCGTAATCGAAGGCTTGCGTCAGCAGGTTCCGCGTTCCGAATGGGAGACGACAAAGCTAAAAGGCATGGCTAAGGGGAGTTTTAAGGCTGATAAGAAATCGGACGACGTAAAGAAAGCTGCTAAAGCCGTAAAAGCTAAAATCGAAAAGAAAGTGGAAGCTGTAAAGGCAGATGTTGAGAAAAAAGCTACAGTAAAGAAGGCGGATGTCGAGAAAAAGGCCAAAACCGTAAAAGCCGATGTTGAGGAGAAAGTAAAAGCTGCAAAGGCTGACATCGAGAAAAAAGCGACCGAGAAAAAGGCGGAAATTAAGAAAAAAGTAGCGACAGCGAAGAAAACAGTAGCCGCCAAAAAGGCTGATGCGAAGAAGGAGGAAAAATAATGAAGTATAACGATTTGGAAGTATCCCGCAATCGGCGACCTAGCCGAAAGGGCCGCGGCATTTCTGCTGGTCAGGGAAAAACCGCCGGACGCGGAACAAAGGGACAAAAGGCTCGGACTGGTCATCGTAAAATGCCCGCCGGTTTTATGGGTGGTCAGCGCGCTATCATGCAGGCCATTCCAAAGCTAAAGGGCTTTAAGTCCATTCATGAGAAAGCACAGGTTGTTTACACCGAGAATCTTAATAGTCTAAAAGGCGACGTTGATAATTTTGTTCTCGCCGAGAATAATCTAATTAAGACGCCTTATAAGCGTACAAAGATCATCTCTCGTGACGAATTGACCGCAAAAATTACTCTAAAAACTCAGTTTGCAAGTAAAAGTGCCGTCGCTGCTCTCGAGAAGGTTGGTGGAAAGTTTGAAAAAACCCCAGTGCCGATGCGCGAGAAATCTGAGAAAAAATCCTCAGAGGCTAAATAGCGCACTAATCCTAAAAATAACGGCTCGAAAGAGCCGTTATTTTTATTGCAATAAAAGTCTAAATTTTCCGCTTTACATTCCCATTCCGCTCATGTATAATAAAACCATAAGAGAATTGGAGTTATATGGGAAAAAATTATATTGAGCTTTCGGTTTCTGATGGCATTCATGCGTCACGCTCGCGCAGGGGCTTTTCTCGCCTTTTTCGTAAAAAGGACAACTCTTTTTCTGAGTTTACCATCTCCGAGTCATCGCGTCGCGCTCATGCTCTTCATCGCCAGAAGGTTTTTTCGCTACTTATGGCCTTCTATTCGGTTTTTATTCCATCCTTTCTCTATTTTGGTCTGACCGAAGTTTCTTCCTCGGCGACCTATGCAACCGAATCCGCCGCAGCCTCTGAATCTCTAATAATTCCCGCTCTCAATCTTTCCGCCCCTGTTACGGTTATAAAAAAACAGGGCGCCGAATTAATTTCCCCCGACCAAATCGCCGGTGTTTATCACTCCGCCCAAAATAAATCTTTTATTATTGGCCATTCTTCTACAATTTTTAAAGACCTAAAAAACCTTAAAGAAGACAACGAGATAATCTATAATAACTACAACTATAAAATCACCAGCATAAAAACACTCGCAAAGTCAGAAATCTCCATGCCGGAAATATTAAAACCTGAAGACGCCCCGACTATTGTCCTGATGACCTGCGCTGGAACTTCTCTCGGCGGACATGATTATTCTCACCGCATTATCGTAACTGCCACTAAAGCTACGAGCCCATTCGCCAATCTTCAAAACTCCGCTAATGCTAATCCTGAAACCACTAATGCTAAGCGCGAATCTGCTATTGCCAATTCTGAATCCGCTAATGCTAACACTAAAACCACTATTGCTTATCCAAAAACCGCTAATGCTAGTTTTTCCACTCCAGAGCCGGAGAATCCGTAATGTTCAATAAATTCCGCTCCTACTTTCGCCGCGCAAAAGCCGACTATGTTCACGACTTTTTTTCGCCCGACCGCCGCACTACCTTGACGATCCAGATAAAAAACGGAAATTTTCTCTATAGTGTCCATAAGGACGAAAAAGTAGTAGTTCGCCCTTCGCGTCTCGGTATGCTACTGCGCGGTCAGCCCGCGATTTTCTCGCATCTTACTCTCGTCCGCACTCAAGAAAAACGTTTTGATGAAACTTGGGAAGCGCCTTGGGGCGAACAGCATTATATTCGCAATAATTACCATGAAGCTGCTTTTTATCTCTCCGAAGCGACCGGCCTCGAGCGCCTTTTTACTGTTCGTTTCCGCATTTTTAATGAAGGCATTGCATTTCGCTATGAAATTCCACCTCAGCCAAAGTTTCAGCGCGCCACTATCTCTTCGGAAATGACCGAATTTAATGTTAACCGTAATGCTTATGCCTGGAATATTCCCGCCTATCAGCCCGATCGCTACGAATATAACTACCGAAAAACACCTGTTTATGAACTAAAAAATTCCGTCCATACGCCACTCACAATTGAGGACGAAGCCAGCGGTAAGTTCCTCTCTATTCATGAGGCTGCCCTTTATGATTACGGCGAAATGACTCTCCGTCTCTCCCAGAGTGGTACGCTCCTCTCTGATATTACTCCGCTCTCTGACGGAACAAAGGCGCATGTTTCGCTCCCCTTCTCGACTCCCTGGCGCGTCGTGATGATTGCCGATGCCGCTATTGACCTAATTACAAATCGGATGATTTATAATCTCAACGACCCGCCGAAACAGGATTTCTCCTGGGTAAAAACACTTAAGTTTATGGGTATTTGGTGGGCAATGTTTGTTGGCGAGTGGACTTGGGCCCCTGGCGATCGTCATGGCGCCACGACTGAACACGCTAAAGCTTATATCGACGCTTGTAAGCGCCTCGGTATTCCGGGCCTGCTAATTGAAGGCTGGAATAACGGCTGGGAGGGCGACTGGCTCCAAAACGGTGATAAGACCGATTTCATTACTCCGATGGACGACTTTAATTTGACAAAGGTTGCCGAATATGCGCGTGAAAACAAGATTAAACTTATCGGCCATCACGAAACTGTCGGCTACGTCGATAATTACGAGCGCCAGATAGATAAGGCCTATAAAAATTATGTAAAAAACGGAATTTTCTATGTAAAGCCCGGTTATGCCGGAACGATGATGACGATTAACGGTCGAAAGGAATATCATCATTCTCAGGCTGGCGTGAATCATTACCAAAAATCTCTTGAGCTCGCTGCAAAATATCATATCTGTCTTGATGTTCACGAACCGATTAAGGGTACCGGCATTGAGCGCACTTGGCCAAATCTTCTCACTCGTGAAGGCGCTCGTGGTCAGGAATACGAGGGTGGCGCTCTCTCGCCTTCACATACAACTATCCTCCCCTTTACTCGCCTCCTCGCTGGCGGAATGGATTATACCTCTGGTATTCTTGATGTTACTAATAATACTAAGCACATCGCTACCACCATTGTCCGCCAACTTGCTTATTACATCATTATTTATTCCGGAATGCAAATGGCCGCTGACCGCCCCGAATTCTACGAGATAAAATTCCCCGATCTCTATAAATTCATTCGCGCCGTCCCCGATTCTTGGGAAAAAACCGTCCCGCTCATGGGCGAGATCGGCAGTTATTATGTCGTCGCTCGGCAGCAGCGCGGTAGCAAAAACTGGTTTCTCGCTGGCATAACTAATGAAAAGCCTCGCCGTCTCCAAATCCCTCTCGATTTTCTTGAAGACAGTGACTATGAAATGGAAATTTATCGCGATACTGACATCTCCGACTATCGCACTCGCCAGCTCGATTATAAAATCGAATCTCGCCGTGTCACCCCCAATGAAATCTTCGACGTCTATCTCGCCCCTGGCGGCGGTTTTGCCGTCCATCTTCGCTATCGCTAAATCTTCCCATTTTATAAAAATCTATGATATAATATAACAAGTATTTAATGCGGAGGAAAAATGTCATTCTCACTTATTGCTACCATTGGTAAAAGAAACGAACTCGGTAAAAACGGTCATCTTGTTTTTCAGCTCCAGTGCGATAATGCGCTTTTCGAAAAGCTAACCATAAATCATCCCGTCCTCATGGGTATAAATACTTTTCGCTCGCTCTCTAGGGTTCTAGAAAATCGCGAAAATTTTGTTCTTGTTCGCACACTTTCCGATTTTTTTGCTCCCAATATGATTGCGACAAATCGCGAAAAGGGAATTGATCCACCTGAATTACGCGATCCGGATTTTCAGGCTAAAGTCCTTCAGGGTGACTCCACCTCCCTAAAAACCCTTATTGATCAGCTCCCTAAAAACCTCCATCTTCTGACAAATCTAGACGGTTTCATCTTGAATCTCCCCGATGATGTGGAAGTTTTTGTAATTGGTGGCGGCTCTGTTTATGCTCAAATGATTTCTCGTTGTAATAAACTTTATTTAACTGAGGTAGATGCGACCGATGATGAGGCTGACGTTTATTTTCCGAACTTCTTGCACCATAAATACAATCGTCAGCTTCTAGATGAGGGCGATGAAAACGGCGCTCATTATCAGCATATTTTATACGAAAGGAAAACCAATGGAAACTGATCCTGTTTTTTCTCTAATTGATCGCGAGCTAACTCGTCAGCGCGAAGGTCTCGAGTTAATCCCGAGCGAGAATTATGTCAGTAAAAACGTTCTCCGCGCTATGGGCTCGGTTTTGACTAATAAATACAGCGAGGGTTACCCCAGTTTTAGCGATCTAGAAAGTTATACAGAGATTAAAAACCAGTCCGACGAAAAGGAAATTGCCGACCAAATTTATCCGAATCATCGCTACTATGGCGGTCAGGTCAATATCGACCGGATTGAGCGCCTTGCGATTTTCCGCGCTATGAAACTTTTTCATGCTGATCACGC
>JAUNQQ010000041.1 GCA_030536095.1 Candidatus Saccharimonadota bacterium | reverse complement strand
CAGCGGGAGTCATCTTATCATTATCAGCGAGAAGACGCATTGTCTGGGAGTATTGGATTGACTTATAAATTCCAGGGATGATAAAGAGAAGGCTCCAGAGGAAGACGAATACGTCAATTCGAATTGTAGCAACAAGAGAACGCATCAAGTTGTCTCCAGAGAAAGCAGCTTTGGTTTCGTCGATAATATTTGGCGACGCTTTCTTACTGCGAGCAGCCTTCAGCATTCCGTGAGCCGTCGCAAAGAGGAACGGTCCGGAAATAAGAAAAGTAATTATATTAGTGAGATAGTTCGTCTCATATGTTATGGTCTGGTCATTAAGAGGAATGTTGTTTGTAACTGTTAAGCCAGGGATTCTAACGGCGCCGAAGAGGCCTCCAATAAAACCAGCGACAGCTCCCATGACGATTAGAAAGACAAATATTGTAAAAACTCGTCCTTCAATCAAGGATTTTGCTTTTTCTTTTGGGTTTACAAAAAATGGGGGGTAAAATTTCTTTAGAAATTCTACCCCCCACAGGAGAGCCGGGGAATTATTCGCTACGGAGAGACTCAACGGGATTTTTATGGCTGGCCATCTTAGAGGGGATAGCACCGGCAAGGATTGTAAGGAAGATACTAATAAGAAGGAGAATGGTTGAACCGCCAAGGGGGAGAGAAAGGAGATTATCGATCTTGTATTGATCGGCGAGAATAGTGGAAACGCCGGCATCGATAGAGGCAGTAACGGCGATACCGATAGTGCCAGCAACAAGACCTTCGATAAGATTTTCAGCATTGAAGACGCGAGTAATGTCTTTCTTGGAAGCGCCGATAGCGCGGAGGATACCGATTTCCTTTGTGCGCTCAAGGACGGAAATGTAGGTGATGATAGAAATCATAATAGAGGAAACGATGAGCGAAATGGCAACGAGGGCAACAAGGATGACGGAAATAATATTAACAACGGTTTTTGCAGCATCCATTAGGGAACCGACGGTATCACTGTAGATGATTTTATCGGAATCGGAAGACTGTGTATCGTTATATTTATCTAGGATAGCGAGAATCTGCTCCTTTGCATCGTAGTTTTTAGGATAAATGTTGATTGTAGAAGGAGAATCAAGATTAGCAATGCCGAGAATTTGGAGATTATTTTTATAAGAAGAATCAGTGCCGTCAAAAGGAGTACCCGTTAGGATATCTGTGTCTTTATTGGCGATTTGCTCCTGGGCAATTGAGGTGGAATTATTGGTCTTTATAATGGATTCAGCGAGAGCGCTGCGATAACCGACGAAACCACTATTTGCTGAAACTAGGCCACCTTTTGTTTTCATAATACCGACAATGGTTAAGTCTTCACCGGTTTTTATGAGACTGCGCATATAATCAGGGTCGGAGGAGAAGTTTTGCCAGATGTCGCCTTGTTTCTTATAGAGAGAGGTATTGGGAATGACCTTATAGGAGGCTCCGAGAAGGGAATCATAAGAGAAATCATCGAGGCTAAGTTTTGCGTCTTCGCCACGTTGACGGGCGGAGAGGTAGTTAGATAATTCGTCACGATTTTTATAATTTAGAGCATAAGCTGCGGAGGCGGGGAGTTTATTGTCTTGGTCGACAACGAGAATGGCCTCGTTTTTGTTGTTAGGAAGATGTCCAGAGATAATATCATAGAGCTGAAGCAGGGAATCGTTATCATCGGAGAGTTTTTGAAAAAGATCAGAGGAAGTTGGCGTGCTAGTAAAGAGAGAAGTTAGGTCGCTAAAATCGGCACCGGCGTTTATTGGGCTTGGGTTGACCTGTGTAATGCCGTTGGTCGTGTCGGGGGAGTAGATATTTAGTGTGAGACCGTATTGATATTCAATACTAGTAGTGTAATCTTTTATGTTCTCGTAATTATTATCAAGGGCGGATTTTAGTTTTTCGGTGTTATTTTCTTTTGAATGAGCAAGGCGTTGAAGAGAGGCAGTCGTAGTTACGTCATCCTTTAGGCAGATTTTATCAGAAGGGCAGTCGATATTTTTGGGTAGTTCAAAGGAGCTGTTATCGGAGGAGTCAACAGTAGTTTCTTCGACGACGACAGGGGAGTTTGACATACTGCCACGTTGGAGCTGGTCAACATAATTAGAAATGCCGTTAGCAAGAGAAAGGATAAGCGCGATGCCGATAATGCCGATTGAGCCGGCGAAGGCAGTGAGAAGAGTGCGGCCGAGTTTTGTAGTGAGATTATTAAAGGAGAGGGAAAGAGCAGTCAGGAGAGACATCGAGGATTTTTCCTTTTTTGGAGATTCAGATTGTTCGGACTTTTCGACTACTTCGGAGTAAGGATTGGAGTCATCTTCGAGGACGCCGTCTTTTAGGGTAATAATTCGAGTAGAGAAGCGTTTAGCGAGATCGGGGTTATGTGTAACCATAATAACGAGACGATCTTTTGAGACGCTCTCCAAGAGTTTCATAATCTGTTCGCTAGTTTTAGAGTCAAGAGCACCAGTTGGCTCGTCAGCAAGAAGAATCTCAGGGTTATTGACGAGAGCACGAGCAATGGCGACACGTTGCATCTGGCCACCGGAAAGTTCGGTTGGTTTTTTATTAATGTGGTCACCAAGACCGACGGAGGTAAGAGCTTTTTTAGCACGAGAAGTTCGTTCGGACTTACTTACTCCTGAGAGAGCAAGGGCAAGTTCAACGTTTTTTAGAATAGACTGATGCAGAATGAGATTATAACTCTGAAAAACGAAACCGATACGATGGTTACGGTAATTATCCCAGTCATGGTCGGAGAAATCTTTTGTGCTGACACCGTTTATAATTAAATCGCCAGAATCATAAGTATCGAGACCGCCGATGGCGTTTAAGAGGGTGGTCTTTCCGGAGCCGGAAGGGCCGAGAATAGAGACGAATTCATTTTTACGAAAGTTTATTGAGACGTCATTTAGGGCAACTTGTTTTAGATCGCCGGTTTCATAAACCTTGCGGATTTTTTTAATCTCTAGCATAATTTCTCCTAATTGTAAATTAAGTTCATTATATCAGAGGAGTTATGGAAAAGCAAGGTGAAAATGTTTTGAGGTTTAGGGGAAATATGATATACTCTTAAGAGATAAATAGGGAAAAGGAAATGCCAGAATTGCCAGAAGTTGAAGTGATTCGGAGGGGGCTTAGTGAGAGAATTATTGGACGGAAAGTTCGGAGGGTGGAGGTTTTGTCGAGTAAAAATTTTATTGGACCTGAACAAGTTTTAGTAGGGAAGGAAATTATTGGGGTGAGGAGGTTTGGGAAGGTGCTAGTTTTGGATTTTTCGGAGGGGATTTCGATGATGATTCATTTGAGAATGACGGGACAGATAGTTATACGGGGAGGTTTTCATGGGGAATTTGCGGGCGGGCATCCGAGTGAGGGCTTTGTGGATGAACTACCGAATAAGCAGACGAGAGTAATTTTTGTATTAGACGAGGGTAAAATGTTTTTTAATGATCAGCGGAAATTTGGGTTTTGTAAAGTGATTCCGACGGCGGAAGTTATGGAGGATGAGTTTATTCGGAAGCTAGGGCCGGAGCCGTGGAATATTTCAGCGGAGGATTTTTATAAAAAGCTACAGAGACACCAGGCGGCGCCGATTAAGGCGGTGATTCTTGATCAAAAAATTATTGCAGGAGTGGGAAATATTTATGCGGATGAGAGTTTGTTTTTGTCCGGGATTTATCCGGGAGAAAAAGCGGGGAATGTGAGTTTTTCGGAGGCAGAGAAACTACTTTTGGCGATTCGGGAGGTGATGGATAAGTCAATAGAAAGTGGTGGATCAACAATGAAAAATTATGTGAAGGCGGATGGAACGAGGGGGGATTACCTTAAGCTATTTGCGAATGTGTTTCGGAGGGAAGGTGAGAGTTGTCCGAGGTGTGGGGAGGAGATTTTGAAAATTCGGATAGCAGGAAGGGGGACGCATTTTTGTCCGAAATGTCAGGAGAAAAAGATGGAGCTGGAAAATTCCGAAGGAATTTTCCAGCGAGGTGAAAGCGGTGAGCATGGAGAGATGCGATGATTTATGTTTTTACGGGAAATGACCGAATGAAAATCCAGAAGGAGGTGGAGAAAATTTTGGGGAAGGAGTATGAGGTATTTGAGGGGAGTGAGTTGAAAGGGGAGGATTTAATGAATATTTGTAGGGGGACGACGATTTTTACAGATGAGCGGAAGATTTTGGTGAAAGACTTAACGGGGAAGAGTGAGGTGGGAATAGATGCATATGAGATTTTGGGGAAATATGCGGGAGAAACGAAGAATACGATTGTGATTTGGGAAACGACGGTTTCGCGGAAGAAAACGTATCGGGATTTTGTGAAGATGAAAAATGTTTCTGCGAAAAAAATTGAAATGGTAGCGAAGAGAGATAATCGGGTGTTCGATGTTTATAAGACGGCGATTTGTGATGGGGAGAAGGCAGTGAAGATGTTGGAGGAGATTCGGGGAGATAATGATCCGTTTATGTTTTTTGGGCTGATGGCGAGTCAGGCGATAAAAGACTATCAGTTTCGGAGTGGGGTAATGGAGAAAAAAAGACTGAAGGCGTTGGCTGAACTCGACATGGAGATGAAGTCGTCGGAAATTGACGAATGGGTATTAATTGAGGGGTTTTTACTGCGGATGAAGGATTTATAAAAAATTACTAGGAGTAAAAATCCTAGTAATCTTATTAAGAAAAATTATTTAGACGCAAGCGCCTTAGAAAGACGGACAAGAGCGGATTTTTGGCGGGAAGCGGTGTTTTTCTTTAGGAGACCCTTTTTTGCGGCCTTGTCGTATTCTGACTGAACACGGCGCATATTTTCGGGAGTTGGATTAGTTTTAAAGTCGCGAAGGGCTGACTTAATGGATTTTTTGATCTGCTGATTTGCAGCTTTGCGTTTGATGCTCTGACGAGCGGCCTTCTTGGCGGATTTAATAATCGGCATGTAAATTCCTAAATTAGATTAATATTAACTATAACTGAGGGGTATTATACACCAAAAAATTGAAAATGTAAAGAGGAAAATTAGATTGGTGGAAAGAGCGAGGGTTGGGACAGGTTTAGATTGAGAGATTTAGAATGCTTAAGAAGATTAGAATATTGTGTCGTTAAGATTCTAAGAGTAGCATTAAATTTTTAAGAGATTTGTTATTATAAGAGTGGAGGTCACCGAGTTATAATATGAGACTAAATCGGCTAAAACTGTTGCTCCCAACCCTGTAGCTAAAGTGTAGCATAGTGAGGAGAAAGAAGGCAAGCATAAGCGAAAGGTGAAACTCTTGGGTTGTATGATTTTGGAAAATATGATACGCGCGCGTGAGGTAAAAAGCTTGAAAAAATGCGTTGTAAAAAATACAATAAATTTGTGGTTTTGCGGTTGAAAAAGAGGGGAGAAAAGTGTATAATGGGAGGAAATAATGGAGATGGGAAAATGCCGGAGATGAATACGGTGAAAGCTGGGGGAGAAAAAGAAATAGTTGAGAAAATTCAGGCGGCGAATAGTATTTTGATTTTAATGAAGAAAAAACCGAGTGTGGATGAAATGGCGGCGGCGATTGGGATGGAAATGATATTAGATGGAATGGGGAAGAGGGCGACGATACTTTATAGTGGGGAAATTCCGGGGGAGATTAGATTTTTGGAGCCGGAGAAAAGTTTTGCGAAAAATACGGAGGTGCTTCAGGATTTTGTGGTGAGTTTTAAGCAGGTAATGGCGGATCATTTACGATATGATGTGGTGGGGGATGAGGTGAAGATTTTTATTTCGCCGTATCGGAAAAAGATTACAGAGAATGACTTGAGCTTTTCTTATGGGGAAGCAGTGGTGGATTTAGTGGTAGAGCTGAATATTCAGAAGGTAGCGGAACTTTCGCGAGAGGGAATTGAGCAGATTTTGAATAAGGCGGAAACTGTACAGATTGCGACGGGGGAAGTTGAGCGGACGAAGGGGAGTGTGTGGGTAAATAAGGCGGCAAGTTCGGTGGCGGAAATGGTGGCGGGGATGATGGAGAAAATGCCGGAGGCGAAAATTCGGAAAGAGGCGGCAAATGCGTTTCTTGCGGGGATTGTGGTTATGACGGAGAAATTTATGAATCAGAAGACGACGCCGGAGACGATGGGAGTGGCGCAGAAATTGATGCAGGTGGGGGCGAATCCGGCGGAGATTATGGCGGAGATTGAGAAGGGGAAGAAAATGGGGGCACTAGAGACCGAGTCTGGGGTTGTGAGTGGTACTGAAGATGGCGGGGGGGTGAATTCTGGCGTGGCGAGTGGCGTTGCTAATGCTTTGAATGAAGAGGCTAAGGTGGAGAAGATTGAGAAAATGGAGGTCGAGAAGAAAGTTGACGGGGCGAATGGTGAGAAGAAGGTGAAAATTCCGGAAGAGGAAATTAAAGAGTTGGATAAGTTGGCAGAGAAGATGAATACGGAGAAGGCGGAAAATTTAGCGAGAGAGAAAATTGATGAGATGATGAAGCCGAAAGAAGAGCCAGTGGTTGAGCATCGGGTGGAGGATGTGCTTGGGGAAGGGGCAGCGAAATCGGCGGAAAAAATTCGGAATACGGGAATTTATCCGGGGGCGGATTTGGATGATTATGTTGAGGTGCAGCCACAGGCGTGGCGGACGAAGGATTACGAGGCGATGATGGATAAGGAGTTGGAGGAAAATCCGGCGGCGGTGGCGGCGGCGGAAGTTGGTTCGGCGACTGGGAATGGTTTGGGGGCGGATGTGCCAGTGATGGATTATACGGCGACGGCGGGAGTGGAAGATGCGCCGGGGTTTGATGCGGAGATGGTAAGTGGGGTTGCGGGGGCGGAGAATGTTGGCGAGGTGAGCGCTGCGGCGGAGGGACAAGTTGAGCCGATGAGGAAGATTGAGCGGCCGAAAGCGGTAGAGCAGACGATGACGGAGGCGGAGCTGAAACAGCCGTGGGAAATCGGAGCTAATCCGGGAGTGGCGGATTTTAGCGTGGGGAGTGGGGATTCTGG
>JAUNQQ010000040.1 GCA_030536095.1 Candidatus Saccharimonadota bacterium | reverse complement strand
ATTATAAATAAAAAAGTTAAAAAACCCGACTTCCCCACCAAGCCAATAAAAGAGCTCCTCGAATCCACTCCGCTCCCAAACCACCTCCTCTCCGCCGCCTCTTGGCTCTCCTCCTACTACCTTACTCCTCTTCCCCAGGCCATCTCCCTTATCCTCCCACCCGGCTATAAATCCCCCCGAAAACCCGAACACTTTCCCACCAACCCCCTAAAACTCCCGCTTATCGACCTTAACCCCGCCCAAAAACAGGCCCTAAAAAGCCTTCAGAGCCTCACTAAGGCCACTCGCCTACTTCATGGCGTAACCGGAAGCGGAAAGACCAATATCTACCAGAAACTCACTATAAATGCTTTACAGGCCAATAAATCCACCATCATTCTCGTCCCCGAAATCGCTTTAACCTCCCAACTTGTTCGGGTTTTTGAAGCCACTTTCGGCTCCCGCATTACCCTTATTCACTCCCGCCTTACCAATGTTGAGCGCCAAAAAATCTGGAAAAATCTCCTCACTAAAAACTCCCCTGAAATCGTTATTGGCCCCCGTTCCGCCCTCTTTTCTCCACTTCATAATCTCGGCCTAATTATCATCGACGAAGCCCACGAATCTACCTATTTCCAAGAAAAATCTCCAAAATATTCCACTCTCCGCCTTGCCAGTTTTATTGCTAATTCTCTTAAAATCCCCTGTATCCAAGGCACCGCTACTCCACTTATCTCCGACTATTATCTCGCTAAGAAAAACCATTCCCTCGTCACTCTCTCCGAAAAAGCCAAAAAAACCGCCATCCAACCCAAAATCACCATTATCGATCTAAAAAATCATCAAAACTTTCTAAAAAACCATTACTTCTCCAATCCCCTCCTCTCCGCCATAAAAACCAATCTCGAAAATAATCACCAGACTCTCATCTTCCATAACCGCCGCGGCTCCGCCCCCCTGACTATCTGCGACCATTGCGCCTGGCAGGCTCTCTGCCCAAATTGCTATCTCCCTCTCACTCTCCATAATGACAATTACACCCTTATCTGCCATACTTGCGGTCACGAAACTCCCGTTCCTCACTCTTGCCCATCCTGTGGTCATCCCGATATTATCCATAAAGGTTTTGGCACTAAACTTCTTGAACTTGAGCTGAATAAACTTTTTAAGTCAGCCAAAATCGCCCGTTTTGACGCTGATAATAACAAAAAATCCAGTCTCGACGCCCTTTATGATGACGTAAAATCTGGCAAATTCAATATTATTATCGGCACTCAGACCATCGCCAAGGGCCTTGATCTCCCCCACCTCGCCGCTGTCGGCATTGTCCAAGCCGACGCCGGTCTTTCCCTTCCCGATTTCTCCTCCGAAGAAAAAACTTATCACCTTCTCACTCAGGTTATCGGCCGTGTCGGCCGCGGCCATCTTGACTCCGCCGAGGTTTTCCTCCAAACTTACCAGCCTAACCACCCCGTCATCACTTCCGCCATTAAAAACGACTACACCGCCTTCTCTAAATATCTCCTCAGCTCCCGCCAAAAATCTCTTCTTCCACCCTTCGTTTATCTCGCCAAACTTTCCGTCACCTACAAAACCGAATCTACCACCCTAAAACACATCCACGCTCTCCATAATACTCTTCAATCTTTCGCCAAAACATCCAATTCCCTTCTTATTTCTCCACCTTTCCCCGCCTTCCACGAACATACTTCCTCCGGTTTCACCTGGCAGCTCATCTTAAAATCCTCCTCCCGAAAACTCCTCCTTTCCGCTCTAAAAACTCTCCCTAAGACCCAAAATTACCATCTAACTCTCGATCCCCCTTCCCTCCTCTAGCCATCCTCCGCTTGCTTTTTCCTTCCAAATAACCTATAATAAAACCATGCCTAATATCAGTATGTTTTTCGGAATTATTATCAGTATGTATTTTGATGACCATAATCCGCCTCATTTTCATGCTGAATATCAAGATTATGAAGCCATATTTGATTTTAACGGCGAGCTTATTGAAGGAGATTTTCCTAAGAGACAAACAAAACTAGTCGCTGCTTGGGCAACCCTTCATCAAGACGACCTCGCAGCAAACTGGAAGCTAGCCAAAGAAAAACAGACACTCTTTAAAATAGAACCTCTGAGGTAGCCATGAATACTCCTAGCTGGATCGTCAAACAAGTCATCCCTACAAACAACTATACTCTCCAGTTAACCTTTATTACTGGTGAGAAAAAAATTTTTGACTGTAAGCCTCTCCTCAATCAGGGTATTTTTCAACGTCTAAAAGATATTTCGTATTTTAAAAAGGCTCATATCGTCGGCCCCACTGTCGCCTGGGACGACGAGCTCGACCTCGCTCCTGAATCTCTTTATCGCCACAGTATCGCGTCCCAAGATTAGCCATCCTCCGCTTGCTTTTTCCCTATAAATACGCTATAATAATACATACTATGAAAATTATTACCACTCCCGACCCACGTCTCCGTGAAAAATCCACTAAGGCCCATTTTAACGATCCCAAAATCTCCGAATTAATTTCCGAAATGCGTAAACATTCTCTCGAATGGGAAAAAGAACATAAATTTGAACTTTCCGCCGCTATGGCTGCACCTCAGCTCGGCATAAATAAACGCGTCATCATCGTCCGCGACGACCTCGAAGATAAAAATAATAACCATTTTACCGCCCTTCTAAATCCCGAAGTAATAAAAACCTCCGGGAAACCCATCCGCGATTTTGAAGGCTGCCTCTCTGTTCCCTATATCTACGGTAAAGTTCCTCGTCCGTCGAATGTAAAGATTAAAGCCGAGTTAGAAGACGGTACTCCCGTCCGCATAAAAGCCGACGGTTTTCTCGCTCGCACTCTTCTTCATGAAATTGACCATCTAAACGGCATTCTCTTTATCGACCATATTAAAGATGACCACGATGCCTTTTATATTATGAACGAAAAAGGCGACCTCGATCCTCTCGATTACGACAAAAACATCAAAAATAACCACGAGCTTTTCCCCAATGACTAATCAGCTAAAACCCAAAATCATTTTTCTCGGTCAAGGCCCTCTCGCCGACTCCGCCCTAGAAATTCTCGAAAAATCTTACACTATCATTTTTCACGCCAAAACTCGCGCTGATCTCGAAGTAATAAAAGACCTAAAAACCAAAAGTCCCAAACTCCCCGCCGTTCTCGCCTCTTTCGGCGTCCTAATTAAACAAGACGTTCTCAACCTCTTTGAACCCACCGGCATCCTAAATATCCACCCTTCCCTTCTCCCCAAATATCGCGGCCCCTCACCCATCGAATCCGCCATCCTAAATGGCGATACTACTTTTGGCGTTTCTGTCATGAAACTCGTAAAAGAAATGGACGCTGGCCCAATCTATTTCCAAAAATCTTTCACCTTTAATCACTCCACCGAAAAACCAGAAATCTATCATCATCTCGCTACTGTCGCCGCCACTTGGCTCAGTAAAAATCTAAATAATCTCCCTACACCAAAACCCCAATCCGGCACCCCCACTTTTACCACTAAACTCTCCACTTCACTTTCCCTCCTGAATCCAGAGGAAAAATCCGCCCTCGAACTAAACAACCAGGTCCGCGCTTTTCAGAACTTCCCAAAGTCTCGCTATAATTTCTATAATACCGATTGTATCATTCTAAAATCCCACATTAGCGATTCATCTTCTCATCTATCTCTAAAATGCTCCGACGGAAATTTTCTCGTTATCGACGAACTTCAGCCCGCCGGTAAAAAACCAATGGACGCCAAATCCTTCCTTAATGGCCATAAATCCCACTAATATTTGACTTTAGATAGAAAAAATAGTATAATATTAAACACCTGCTCCCCTAGCAGTGGACTTTACTAGCTACAAGAAAAAGAGGTAAAAATGTTTTTCGACTTCCTCCCCATCCTACTCATCCTCCTCGTCATTACTTCTTTTGGCGCATTTATCACATGGCTTACCGTCTATAAACCAACATTTTTTATTGAAGAACTTTGCACTAAAGGAAACCTTTACCAATACAGATGTGAATACAGTAAAAAATGTCAGAACTTTCAACGGTACAACATTGGTGAACATAATTGCAAGTCAGAAGAAAATAAAACTCTTAAAAATTGTAAATATTTACGAAAGCTTTATTATCAACGCCAATTTAGTCGCATTATGTACGCATCATTCTTTTTAACAATTGTCCTTTGCGTTGGTGTCCAGCTCGGAATTACCGAACTCCCCAGCAAACATCATAAAGAGATTATCGATAAAGAGCAGCTCTATTCAATTTCAACCGGAATAAGCTCAAGCACTAACGACACAGTAGAAGACCATTCCAATTACTTCGTAATTTCCAGCCTTGGCGCCTATCGCTATTATTATAAAGATGATGAAGGAAATTATCACCAAGGCCATGTCCCCGCAGAACAAACCCAAATCCATTTCCTCGAAAAAGAAGACCAAACTCCCTATATTACCGAATATGCCGAATACGATATTTTATCATTTAAATTCCAAGACCAGATAAAGACTTATGATGACTGGCCCCAAAACAAACATATATATTACGTACTCTCCCTACCTAAAGGCTCAATCCTCGAAGCAACCGAGTATAACTAGTCCCCTCTTGTAGCTAATTTAATCCCCGCCCACCTGGCGGGGCTTTACTTAGTTTCCTCTTTTCTTCCAAAACCGCAAAAAAATCTTGATTTTTCCCCACAAACCAGTTATACTTAAACCATGAGATTTGACGAAAATTTTTTAGCAGAAGTGGGTATATCAAATTTAGAGCCAGTCGAAAAGGAAAAGCTTCTCTCGCGTGCAGAAGAAATTTTAGAGATGAAAGTCGGAGAAAAGATTAGCGAAGGCCTAACGGCGGAACAGTTAGTGGAATTTGAAGGTATTATGGATAATGATCAGGAAGTCATCCGCCGCATTGTCTTCCGAATGAAGACCGATTTTCGCGAAGATCCGGTTTATAAAAAACTCCTCGAGCGTCATGGCGTCACTGAAGGAACTTGGGAAATCCTCGACGAATATCTCTCCGTAAAATGGATCCAAGAAAACCGCCCCGACTATCGCGAAATCGTCGAAGCCGAGACCGAACAACTAAAAAACGAAATCCGCCAACGCGGTATCTCCGCCCTCTCGGAATAACTCGCTACACCATCGCACAGCCTACTTTTTTCTCGTCTCTGTCGCAGCTCTCTTTAGCTAGCCAATGTGCCTCTGGCGCGTTGGCGTATGTGCCCTTTCTCTCGTCTCCACCGCATCCTTCCCCTAGCTAGACAAGTGCGCTTCGCGCACTTGTCGTGTGCGCCAAAGCACTCTCACCTTCCGTCACCATTGCAACTCCCTTTAGCTAGCCGCGGCGCCTTAACACCGCGGCGTATGCGCCAACCCTGCCTCCCCATCGAGAGGGAGAGGATTTTCATATCCAAAGGCGAACTATTGGTCGTGCTTATGAGCACATAATAGATTAAAGGTGCTAAAATGTATATTCCTGACGCACCCGAGAGGTTCGCCCTTCGGGGAATTTCCCAAAATCCACCATTAAAAAAGTGGGGCTCCACCTCCTACTCCATCCGAAGGGCGGTTCTCCCGGCGTGCCAGTGTATGACATTTTAGTACCTTTAGTCTGTGCGAAAAAGCACAACCAATAGTGCGCCAAAAAAACAAAAACTCAAACGTAACAAAAGCTAAAACCTAAAGCCCCCCCTACAGCTTCTTCTTCCTAACTTCCCTCCGGAAGAACTCCACCTTCTCCCCAACCTTCACCTCGACCTTCTTCACCGTCTTTACTGCCATCCCCCCAATCTCCCCTTCTGCCAACTTCTCCACCGCATTTTTCTCAATCTGCACACTCTCCACTTCCCCAATCTCCACCCCATCCTTCCGCACCAAATCTCCTGCCATAATCCGCCCCGACTTTACCTTTCCACCCGCAATCAACCTCGTCTTCTCCACTCTAAACACCCCCTGAATCTCCATCTTCCCCACCACTTCCTCAACCACTTCCGGCTCCATCATCTCTTCCATCCGCATCTTCGCGTCATCCAATAACTCATAAATCACTTTATAACATTTTACTTCCACCCCTTCTCTCGCCGCCATCTTCGAAATATTCACCGGCACCCCCACATTAAACCCGTACACCACCGTCTGCTCGCCTGTCGCCATATAAACATCATTTTCCGTCACATCGCCCACTCCCGTCGCCACAATATTCAGTACAATTTCCCCATCCGTATCAATCATCTTCAACGAATCCACCACGCTCGTCACGCTCCCCAGCACATCCCCCTTAATCACTACATTAAACACCTTCGCCGTATCCGCCGTCGTCATCATCCGAAGCAAATCTACCGACGTTACATTACTCGAAGCTTCCTCTTGTGCCGATGCATTCGCATTCAAGAGCGCCATTTTCCGCGCCGACTTCTCATCCTTCGCCTCAACAAACCTCTCCCCAAACTGCGGCAGCGTCTTAAATCCCGTCACTGTCACCGGGCTCGATGGCAAAGCCTTCCCCCTCGGCCTTCCCCGAAAATCCAGCATTGTCCGAATTTTTCCCCAAGAACTCCCCGCCACAATAAATTCTCCGTTCTTTAATTCCCCCTCTGTTACTAACAAATTCACCACGCTCCCCTTCCCTGTTTCCATATGGCTCTCAATCACCAGCCCTTCACTCGGCACCTCAATATCCGCCTTTAGTTCCTCCATTTCCGCCGTCAGCAATATCAACTCTACCAACTTCTCCAAATTATCACCCCGCTTCGCCGAAATTGGCACCATTGTCACATCTCCACCCCACTCCTCCGGCGTCAATCCATGCTCCGCCAAATCCGCCATTGTCCGCGGAATATCCGCCCCCTCCCGATCAATCTTATTTATCGCCACAATCACCTTTGCATTTGCATTCTTCGCAAAATTAATCGCCTCGACCGTCTGTGGCTTCACTCCATCATCCGCCGCCACCACAATCACCACAATATCCGTTAGCATCGCCCCGTGTTGCCGAATCGC
>JAUNQQ010000039.1 GCA_030536095.1 Candidatus Saccharimonadota bacterium | reverse complement strand
TGTATTTTCTTTCGAGCGCGCGACGCCAGTCTGGCGCAAAGCGCCAGACGAAGAAGTTCGCCCTAGAAATCGTTTTTATGCCCTATTCGAAGTGAATGTAATAATACGACCCCACCGGCACATGCGACCGATACCCAAAATCCGCTGGACTTCCCGAAACCGACGACGTACTATTATTATACTCCGAAATATCAACCGTCCCATCTCCATTCACTGCCTCAACCCAAACCACATGCCCCCATGTCCCACCCGTCTGCACTCCAACAGTGTGTTTCGCCGGCACTCCATCCACTCGGTATCCCCGCATCAACGCCCCTCCACCCCAATACTTCGCATCACCCCATCCACTTACGCTTACTCCCCACCGTTCATTCGCCTTAAATGCCGCATAACTCGTACACTCACAGAGATAATATCCCCACGAATCAAAATAATTTATCGGCACATACCGCCAGTTATCCTGCGGACACCGCGCTTTATAACCATACGAATTTGTCCCACTCGCCACCACTATCCCGCCCGAATTATACCGTACGGTCTGTTTCGCCATCTCCTCAATCATCGTCTTCTTCGCCTCTTCCGCCGCCGCCGCGTATCCGTCCGCATCATCCTCATACTTCTTCTTTAACTCCGCCTGTTCCGCCTTATCTGTCTCAATTGTCGCCTTCTGCGACTCCTGATCCTCAATTAAAATCTGCACCTGCGTCTTCTTCGCTTCAAGACTCTCCTTCGTTTCTCGTACCTGCTCCGCACTCGTCGTAATCTGTTCCTTCAGCGTATCACTCCGCGCCTGCTTCTCCGCAAAATCCGACAGGGAATTACTTCCCGCAAGCAACGTAATCGGATCCACTTCTTTCTCAAAATGAATCTCAACCAACAACTCCGCCAAAGCATTTTGTTGTTCCTCCAAAACCTTCTGCGTCTCAACAATCTTCTCCGCAAGCGACTGTTTAATTTCCTCATTCGCCTCAATACTCGCTTCCATCGTCCTAATATTCGCCTCAAGCTGCTTAATCTTTTCTTCTAGCGTGTCAACATTCTTATTCGCCGCCTCTTCCGCCTCAGTCGCCTCACTCAGCGCTTTCTGTGCCGCCTTACATTTCTCACTCACACAATAATTCACCGCTTCCGCTCCCTCCGATCGATAAATCACCATCCCAGAAACAATCATCACCCCCGCCATTATCACAGCCAAACCATTCTTCCAGTAATTGCTCATACCTATAATATACCATAACCTTTTCCACGGAGCAAGACTTTTTCCAAAATCACAAAAACGATTTCTAGGAGTAGAGTTCGAGGAAGGGGCGAGAAACGAAAGGGGTTAGACTTAAACATCCTACCCTTTGAGTCTCGCAGTCGCTGTCGAAGAAATCTGCCCTAGAAATCATAATATATAGTAAAAAAACGATTCCTAGGGATGAAATTCGAGGAAGCGGGAGCACCGGAAGAGGGTTGGGTTTTACACCCTACCCCCTGAGGAGCGCACCCGCCGTCGAAGAAGTTCGCCCTAGAAATCGTTTTTTAATTATTTCTTTAAATACTTCGATACCGCCAACCTCGCCGAAACCGTCCCAATTATCATCCCCAATACAATTACAATTAGATAAACCAACACCACCCGATTAGAATGAAAAACCGAGCTTGCCCAAGCCATATCGATTCCATAATCAGCTAGCGGCTTTTCAACATAATGAAACGCCACCACCCCTAGTGAACCGGCAATAATACCCGAAATCACCCCACAAATCTGCGCTTCAACCAAAAACGGCCCACGAATAAAATTGTCATCCGCTCCTACGAGTTTCATCATATAAATCTCTTCTCGCCGCGAGAAAATCGCCATCCGAATCGTATTAAAAATAACCAAAACCGAAATCCCTAAAAACACCGCCGAAAGCACCAAACCGCTAATCTTCGCAATATTCGCCCAGCTAAGAATCGTATCTATCTCTGTCCGGTCGGAGTCATAAGTCGGCTGTTTCGCTGTTGAGACATTTTCAAGAAATAGCGGGTCGGTCGCAACCATTGTCTTAAGACTTTCAATATTATCAATATCATAAACATTTAGCCGTACCGTCGCATAACTCTCCGCCACTAGCCGCTGGTACATCTCATCCGACTCCACCTGCGAATAAATCTCCGACTCCTTCTCCACAATCTGATCCGCCACTTCCTTCGAAGTCATCGCCGTCACCGGCTTCTTTACGTTCGGATCCGCCTCCAACTTCCCCACAATCTCCGCCATCGCCTCCTCGCTCGTTCCCGGATTTAAGAAAATCGTAATATCAATTTTCTCCTTCATCCCCTCCGCTGTCGCATTCAACACATTCATCGCCACCACCGTCACAATCAAAATCGACAGCGTAATCGTCATCACCAAAATCGCCGCAATCGACAACCAAATATTCCGCCCAAAACTCACCGCCCCATACTTCGTAATCCGTCGCGCCGACCGCACCTTATGCGCGCTCCCATTTTTACTCATGGTTTTCAGATTTTTCTTAGTATTTCGGATTTCGCGCTTCTGTTTTTCCGAATAACCGCCATGTTTTTTCATTGCCATATATACCCATTTTAGCATAACCTGAATTATTTTCCAATGAATTCTCAACCAATTTTTCAACAAATATTTCATCGTTGAAAAACTATTTCGATTATGCTAAGATAAAATTATGATATTATTCGACCGTGTAACAAAAATCTACCCTGGTGATAAGAGGCCAGCTCTGGATAATATCTCTCTACATATTGAGCCTAACGAGTTCGTCTTTATGGTCGGAAAGTCTGGCGCCGGAAAGTCCACTCTGATTAAGATGATTACAAAAGAGGAGGAACAGACTAGCGGAAAAATCATCGTCGGCGGAATTGATCTTGATTATGTTAAAAAGCGCTATATTCCGCATTATCGCCGCCGTCTTGGTGTCGTCTTCCAGGATTATAAACTCCTTCCCAATCGCACAGTTTACGAAAATGTCGCCTTTGCGCTAGAAATCGCCGGAATGAGTAAGAAGGAAATTTCTAAAACCGTCCCAAAGGTGCTCGAGCTAGTTAATCTCGCCGATAAGGGAAAGAAATTCCCGCGCAATCTTAGTGGTGGTGAGCGCCAGCGTGTCGCAATTGCCCGCTCTGTCGCGCGCCAGCCAAAAATTCTCATTGCCGACGAGCCGACCGGAAATCTTGATGTCTTAACAACAAAAGAAATTATTGCCTTGCTCCAAAAAATTAATGATTACGGCACCACTGTTGTCGTTACGACTCATGATGAAAACATTGTGAATAACCTCCAAAAACGCGTTATCACTATTAAGGACGGCAAAATCGTCCGAGACCAAAAAGAAAACGGCGTTTATCGCCTTGACCAGAAAGCAAAAGAACCGACAGAGCGTCGCGCACCCCTGCGTCAGGCGCCCGTTAATCTCTACCGCGAACCTCGTCGAGCCGACCTGTCGCTCGTCGAAAACCCCCAGCCAAAAGAACCCGACGAGATGGATTATTCTCAGGAACTTTCCGAAATTCCCGCCGAAGAAGCTCAGGCGATTCAGTCCGCTCAGTCCCAACAGCCCGTTCGTAAAATCGGCGTTTCGTCCGCCCCTCGCCGCGCTCCTCTACGTAAGCCCGCTAAAAAATCCGTCACCCGCATAACCAATAAAAAAATGTCCGTCGGCGTTTCTAATCTCGAACCCGCTCCAACCCTAAAAGCTAAACCCAAAAAATTCAGCCGTAAAAAACGCGTAATCTAGTTAGTAAGAATTTATTATCTTACCGAAAATTCTTCTTCCTCGGCGAATATAATCAGATTTGAATATTGTAAAAATCACATCAGTCGCAGTGCTTTTTCGGGGCGTTCTCGTAGAGAACAATGAGGAGAAAAAGCCTGCCCGAATGATGTGATTTTTACAATAATTCAAGTCCTCGCCGAGGAAGAAGAATTTCGATAAGATTAAAACTATTCTGTGCTATAATATAGTATATGAAAATATCCGAAAACATCCCACTAAAAGATTTAACTACTATGCGTCTCGGTGGCCCGGCACGCTTTGTTATCACTGCCGAATTTCCCGAAGAACTGCGCGAAATTTACCGCTTCGCCAAAACCGGCGGGGAATTGTCCGACGGAAAAACCACGATAAAATCCGACACACCCCTAAAAATCTTCCCGCTCGGTGGTGGTGCAAATTCTATTGGCCGCGACGAAGGTTATAACGGTATTATCCTAAAAAACAATTTCCGCGGAATTGAAATTATCGACCAGACATCCGACGAAGTAATGATTCGCGCCAGCGCTGGCGAAATCTGGGATGACCTTGTTGCTTGGACAACCGAGCATGACTATTCCGGTATTGAAGGCATGAGCAAAATTCCCGGATCAGTCGGCGCCGCACCCGTCCAAAACATTGGCGCTTATGGTCAAGAAATCTCTCAGGCTATCGACCATGTCGAAGCTTTTGATTCTAAAACCAATGAAATCGTCACTCTTAGCAATAACGAAATGAATTTCGGTTATCGCCGCAGCATCTTCAATCGCGAAGAAAAAGACCGTTATTATATTACTGCGATTATTATCACTCTCTGGCAAGATGAATATCTAAAACCGCCGCTCTACGACTCGCTCCAAAAATATCTCGACGACAATAATATTTCCGATTATTCACCCGTCAGTATCCGAAAAGCCGTCTCGACTATCCGTGCCGGAAAACTCCCTGACCCCGAAAAAATCGCCAGCGCTGGCAGCTTCTTTAAGAATATCGTCCTAAAAACTCCCGAAGAAATCGCCGAGGCCGAATCTCTCGGCATTCATGTTTTCGGTGACCAGATAAATACTGGTTTTCTCCTCGAACAATGCGGCCTAAAAGGTAAGATTTTTCATGGCTTTAAGGTTTCCGAAACCGCCGCGCTGATTCTGATGAATGTTTCTGGCGAAACCCATCATAATCTCGAGCTCGCTAAAGAGGAAATAAAAGCCGCCATAGCTAAGAAATACCCTTATCAACTCGAACAAGAACCAGTCGAAATAAAATAAAAATTCACTTTCGCCACTAGGCAAACCCTAAATCCCTAAATCATACTCCCATACGGCGACCCGCAAATCTTCCGATTTTGAAAAATAATTTCTCTAAAAGTATTATCGGGCCGAGCAATTGCCTCGTCTTCGCCTGGCACTTTCTCATGCTGTTTCGCCATAATATTAACCGCTAACTCGTATCGCCTTTTCAATAAATCACCAACTTCTTCCCCCGCTTCTCTCCGATCAGCAACCTCAAGGTTTAGATCAAACAATCTATCTACCTTACGGTTATACTCCTCCGCGCCCGGCGCACTAATCGGCTCTAGGTTTCCAGGCAACCAATCTAAAGTCGCATTAACCGATCGCCACGCACTATCACGCAAAACATCCAACATTTCCCTAGCCTCATCCGACCGCTCATCCCCACGCGACCGCACTCTCAATGTTTCAGACTGCTCATAAATCTCTGCTAACATCTTAAACCGCGTTGCAATCATTTCCGGGTCAAACATTACTTTTTGAGGAGCAATTCCATTTCTCTCTGCACGACCAATCAGTCCATTTAGTCGCAACGACTGATCCGCACCTACCCCCACTACAAATCTTGGCACCATTTCATGCGAACTTAACGCCGAATCCTGATCCGATACGCGTACATAGCCATATTTTATTGCCGAAAAACCATCTGGCAAACTTTCTAATTTTTCCCGCTCCTCCCTATTTTTTACATATTTACTATTATGGCTAACTCTTAATTTTTTCCATATCGTACCAGAATTTTGCGCTATTGTCAAGTCCAACCCAAACGGCACTTTATCGCCATCCGGCGACTCCAGCTCAAAAGCCGCATCAATCTTATGCGCAGAATCGTCATAACTAAGACAAGTATATCTATCTAAGCAATGTCGCACATCCTGTGGTTTCGCCGCGGTATGAATCTTATGAACTTTTGTATCAAACCCCCTTAATCCCAACCAATCATAAGTCAAAATACCTCGCGACGCAACCCATTCCAATACTCGCGGCGCCCCATATGTATCAACTTCCTCGCCTCTTTTTTCTGCTTTTTCATGAATCTTTCGAACCGCATCAACTACATATCCCATATCACCACGAATTTCCTCATCAGAATACAAATCCGCAAAATCAGCATAGGTCAAGTTTGACTTATGTATAATTATCTCGCCATTCCCCTTATCTTTTTCTTTGTTATTCCCATTGGTAGCATCCATCGCCTGAAAGGCAACCCTTGCCATCCTAGCAGATTCCGTAGTTTTTATTTTTTCCTCACTACGAGAACCTCCTCCTCCACCCCAACTTTTCTCACTAAAACCTAAACTAATCATTTCCTCCATTATAACAGTTATTCTTATTTTTTCCAATAAAAAAGCGCCGCTTTCGCGGCGCTTCGGGGAAAATCATAGTAGAACTCAGAAGATGATCACTCATAAATATGAAAAACCTCATGTTCACGAATTATTTCTCTAATTCTATCGACAACAGTATAGTAAGTCTCCATCCCGCCCATAGTTGGGTTGTAGAAAACGGTTACAAAACCATTTTCTAATCTGGAGAAATCTACAATTACCGAACCATCCGTATCTTCATTCAGCCAATCAACCAGCTGCCTGAAGAATCCTTCTTTTACGAAGAATCTCGAGTAATCGAAGCAAACTCGCGTTTCCGTCAAAGAAACACGGTCAGTCTGAATCGAAACCATCTCATCCCCTTTCATGTGCCTCAACGGCTTTCTAGTGCCGTCGACTAATACCTCCGTTATTATACACTATTTCCCTCTAAATGTCAACCCTAGACCCGTCTTTAAGGACTGGGCTTTATCGCCCTGCCCTCCGAGCACTGGAGACACAGACGAAGAAGTTCGCCCTAAATCATACTATATAGTAAAAACGATTTCTAGCAGTGAAGTTCAAGGAAGCGACGAGGAGCGAGGACGGGCTGGGCTTTATCGCCCTGCCCTCCGAGCCCCGCAGTCGCTGACACAGAAATTCACGCTAGAAATCGTTTTAAAAGTCGTTTTGTTTTACTAGCTTGTAATATATGGACGGCGCAAATCTCACCGGCGCCAAAATCCCCTGCGCCTTATCCTCCATCTTCA
>JAUNQQ010000080.1 GCA_030536095.1 Candidatus Saccharimonadota bacterium | reverse complement strand
CAATAAATCCGCCTCTACTCTCTCATCTTCCGTTACTAAGTCAGCTCACTCTAGCTAGCCGGCGCGCTTCGCGCGCCGGCGTATGCGTCAACCCCAACCCAACAGGCATTTGAGATACATTCGGAATAATGCGGGGTGGGAGAGATGATTTTTACAACAAATTCAAGTCTTCACGAAAAAGCAAAGTCTTAGCGAAAAGCGAAATACTATTTTTTCGAAATAATCAGATGCCTCTCCCGCCCCTCGCCCTCCGAATGCGTCTCAATATCCGAATAATCTCCCGCCACTCTATGCACCGTCCTCCTATCCGCCGCATTTAGTTCTAATGTCATTGATTCTCCACTTCTGCGTACCTTCTGAATCCACTCCTCCGCCTTTTCTGCAATTCGCTCTTCCCGCGCCCGTTTATAATCCGCCACATCCACGCTCACGCGTGTCACCTCCGCTTCTTTTGCCTCTAGCGTCCTCATCACTAATGTCTGTAAGGCCTTCAGATTTTGCGCATCTCGCCCAATTAGCAGGGAATTAATCGAAGTTGACGGCACAGCCAGCTGAATCACCTCATCTTCACAGGTCGAATCCACCGCCACATTCACCCCAAAAAACGACAATATATCCTCGGTGTACTTTGTCGCAAATCTAATTGATTCATCTCTATTCATTTTTTTCTCCTTTTCTTATTATTCTGCTCGCCACTTTTCTTCTCAGCTTCCCTTGATTTAGTTTTTGTTTCTGTCTTCGCCCCAGCCGCCTTGATCTTAGCTTTCTTCGCCCTAGCTTTCGCCCCGCTCTTCTTCGCGTCCGACGCCTTTATCCGTGTAATCTTTGTCCCTGTTTTTTTATTCGTAACCACCTCCGCTTCCTGAATTTTATTCAGCTCCCGAACCACTGATTTATCCGCATTCATTTCCATCGTATCCTCCGCCTTCCCCAGAATATATTTCTGTTGCAAAAGTGAAAACAGGCTATTTACAAAGTAATAAAATGCCAGCGCCCCCGGTAAATTAAACATAATCAAAAACATCATCATCGGCATCATCAGACTCATCTGTCTTGCCGTCATCGCATTAAGGTCAGCCTGATCCGGCTCCTTACCCTGTTCCGCCTCACGCATCATCTGCCTAAACGACTTCCCCTTCTTTCCGCTCGGATTTGTCATCTTCGATGAAAGATATTGCACTACTCCCGCCGCAATACAAAATCCTAGCGTCACCACTGTACTTAAATTCGTTTCGCTAAACACGCTCGACGCTTTAACGTCTAAATCAACTTTCCCCAAAAGCTGCGGATGAAAGTCGTAATGCGCCTCCTCTGGTTTTTCCGCCAGCGCCGCCAGATAATCTTCCTGATAACCAATAATCTCCTGAATTCGCTCCATCTGCGCAATCGGCTCATAGGCTCGCGCTTTAATATTGTCCGTCTCTGTCGGTAGCACCATACATCTAATCGCCCCATACAGCGCAAAGAAAATCGGCAGCTGAATTATCAGCAGCAGAATCGACCGAAACGGCTTAATATTATTCTTCTTATAGAGATTCATCATCTCTAGCGACTCAATTTCCCGATTTCCATTCGCCCGCTTCTTAATCTCCGCGAGCTCCGGCTGAATCTTTCGTATCAGCTTCGTCTGATAAAGTTGCCCCTTCATTAGCGGCCAAATCAGAATTTTTACCAGTACCGTAAATAATACAATTGCCACCCCAAAATCGCCGACGTAATTATAAATTACAAACAAAATATTTACAATCGGCCGTATAACCAAAAAATCAATTAACTCAAACACTCCTTCATTATATCACACCCCTCCCCATTCGTCCATATTTTTCCACACGTAGCCCCATAAATAAACTCCCCACCGCGTTTTCCCACAATCTTTTCCACAATTAATCCCCAGCT
>JAUNQQ010000079.1 GCA_030536095.1 Candidatus Saccharimonadota bacterium | reverse complement strand
AGATTTCTAGGGCGGATTCCGTCGTCAGAAGATGCGCTCCTCAGAGGGTAGGGCGGTAAAGCCCAACCCTCTTCCGGTGCTCCTTCTTCCTTGGACTCCATTTCTAAAAATCCGTTTCCAGGGTGCCCAAGATTATTGGGCGGTGAAGAGTTTTAGGACAAGGAGGATGGCGAGGAGAAGAAGGATGGTGGAGAAGATGGCGAAAATGATGGAGAGAGTGGCGCGCTTATGCTTTTTTCTAATATCGCCGGAGACGGGGACGGAAAGGGAAGTGTTTAGGTCGGAGTCGTCGTCACTGATGAAAGAATTGTCGTTCATAATTATATTATATATGATTGTGGGTGGAAAATGAATAAGAAAAATATGGAAAAATGGTTTATGTGTGATATAATTAGGGTAGTAATTAGGAGGTTTTATGGTAAAACAAAGTAAGGGGACGACGGCGATAAGAGTAAAAGCGGGTGGGAAGAAGGCAGTTGAGGCACCAGTACAGGGAAGTCCGACATGGAATTTGCTTGGGGCGATGGCGATTGCGACGGCGGCGATTTTGGTGTTTGGGATTGGGTATCTAATTGGAGGAAATGCATTTAAGAATAGTGGGGGAGTGGTGGTGAATGTAAGCGAGGAACTGGCGAGGGTAACTGTGGCGGGGGATAAAGATGGCGAGTGGGAATTTGCGGTGGCGGATGGAAAAGTTGTGGAATATGCGGGGAGAGATGATAAGGCGGTTTATATGACGGGGGATGATGAGAAAAAAGTGGAAAATGCGGGCAATGAGCAGACAGTTTCGGCGGATGCGACGGCGAATTTGTCGGATGATGATTATAAAAATGCGAGTGACGAATCGAGTTCGGCGGAAGGTTATAGGAGGACATATTATTTCCGTGGGCTGAATAAGGGGGAGACGACGGTGACGATGAATTATCGGAAGAATGGGGCGATTGAGAAGACGAAGGCTTATGTCGTGAGTGTAGATGATGATTTAAAGGCGACTGTTAAGGAATAGGGAGGATTTAATACGCCCGCGATATGCCGCGGGCGTTTAGTGGTAATTGGGCAGGGGAATTAGTTGGAGGAAATATGACGGAAGTGTTGGTTGTAGTGATTGTGGTGGGGATGTTTTTAGCGTGGATGATTTATTCTGGAAAAATTTCTTTTAATGGGGGAGGTAGGGATTTTTATGATTCAAGGCGGCCGCCTAGGCGGTCGGGGCGTTCTTCTGGGCGTTCGCGGCGGAGTGAATTTGATGATTTTGATGAGTACGATGAATATGACGAGGAGGACGATTTTCGGGAGGATGAGGATGATTTTGATGATGAATTGGATGAGATTGAGCGAAATTCGGCGAGACGGCGGGCGAATGTTTTGGCAAATGTAAAAAGTTTAACGAAGAATCCGCGGCGGAAGAATTCTAGTCGAGCAGGGAGGGTAGCTGATTATACTTATCAGCTGAGGGAAAATATTTTTTCAAAGGCTGAGGAGAATTGTTTTAATATTTTGGATGAAGTGTTTTCGAAGAAATTTTATGTGGTGCCAAAGATGGAAATTAAGCAAATTTTGGATTGGGAGATAAAGGGGCAGGATTGGGATGCGGCGGAGATGGGGCTAGGAGATAAGAAGGTTGATTTTATGTTGATTCATAAAAAATCATTGGCGCCGATTTGTGCGGTGGAGATGGGGGATAGGATGCTGAGAGATGAGGAAACGGAGGAGGAAATTCGGCAGACGGAGATGATTTTGGCGGACGTGGGGTTTCCGTTAGTGAGGGTGACGGAGCCGGAGAAGATGGAGAAAAGGGAAATCGTTGAGGCGTTTGAGAAGGCGCTGGAACCGTTTTATGATAATTAAAAACGATTTCTAGCGGAAATTTCTGCGTCTGAAGATGCGCTCCTCGCTCTCTGGGCTAGAAGCCCCGTTCGCTCCGGTGCTCCTTCATCCTTG
>JAUNQQ010000078.1 GCA_030536095.1 Candidatus Saccharimonadota bacterium | reverse complement strand
GAAATGGCGGAGCGGGGGAGGAGCTCTAGGGAATAGGGATCGCTTTTTGTTATGCCGGATTGGATTTCATAGAAACAGGCGGAGGCGACCATAGCGCCATTATCGCCAGAGAGTTTTAGTGCGGGGAAGAAGATATTTTCGTTAGGAAATTTTTTTCTGGCTTTTTCGCGAAGGAAATTATTGGCGGAAACACCACCCGCAAAGACGAGGGAATTTATTTCGTAGTTTTCTTTGGCGCGGGCGAGTTTTTCGAGGAGATAATCAATAGCGGTATTTTCGAAGCTGGCGGAAAAATCGGAGATTTGTTTGGATGAGAGAAGGGTTTTTAGTTCGTGAGAGGGGAAGGAAATGGGTTTATTTACGGATTTTTGGACAGAGCGAAGGACAGCGGTTTTTAGGCCGGAGAAGGAGAAGTCGTAAGGGTTTTCGGTTTTAGGATGGGGAAGAGGATATTTTTTACGGTCGCCGGAGAGGGCGGCCTTACTGATGGCGGGACCGCCGGGATATTCGAGGCCGAGGATTTTTGCGACCTTATCAAAGCATTCGCCGACGGCGTCATCGAGAGTAGTGCCGATAATTTCGAAATGATTATGTTTTTTCATATAGATAATTTGGGTGTGTCCGCCAGAGATGACGAGGGCGAGAAGAGGAAAAGTTGGCTTATTGTCGGATTCAAGCCAGTTGGCGTAGATATGGGATTTTAGGTGATGGACAGGATAAAAAGGCTTATGATTAATAATGGCGAAGGTGCGAGCGGTAAGAGTTCCGATCAGGAGAGAGCCGAGAAGGCCGGGAGTGTGAGTAACGGAGATGGCGTCAATGTCGGTTATGGTTAGAGCGGCATCTTTTAAGGAGCGGTGGATGACGGGGAGGATAGATTCGAGATGGGAGCGGGCGGCGACTTCTGGAATAACTCCGCCATAATTTTTAAAAATATCAACCTGGGAAGAGACGATGTTGCTCAAGATTTTTTCGCCATCTTCGACGATAGCGGCGCAGGTGTCATCGCAAGAAGTTTCAATACCGAGAATTTTCATAGAGGTATTATAGCAGATTTTAGGGAGAAATGCTAGAGGTATAGAGGTGGTTTTAGTGGGGTTGGGAATAAGAGGGGGATTTTTGCTAGTATGGTGGCGTATTGTAGGAGTATTGACATATTAGTTAAAGAATGATATAATAGGTGCGTATTTGAGGGAATTGGACTTTTAAAGGAGTTGTATGATGATTCGTAGGCGTGTGCGCATTCTTGACGATTTGGACCCGATTGCTCAGCTTAGTGTTAGGATGAGCGAGACGAATGTGTATGATGAAGAGTGGACTGGTGTTATCGCCTCGACCGAGATATTTAGCGATGAATATCAGGATGCTATAATAAGGAAGGACATAAAACGCGTGATGATCAATCCGTATTTTTATGCGGATTGGGAAATACTTCATATGAAGTTTGAAATGACGGCACATGTGGCTAATATACAAGATGAACTCAGGAAATTTATGGATGCTTTCCTGAAGGGTCATCCAGACATGATAAAGGCGACACTCGAGGCTAGTGTCGCAGAGATGAGAATCAGGACTATAAGTATTCATCGGTATGGGTTATCGGCCACTAGGGTTTGCAATCCTGATGTTGATGATAGTGACTACTATGGTTATGATGGTAGTTATGATTATTATCGAGGCTACTACATAGGGTTTGATGGATATAATACGAAACCCAAGAGGCGTTTTTCGTATGACTATAATGAAGAACGAGATGCTGAAGTCATTATCATTGATGATTTCTATGAAGCACGTGAGAAGTGCAGGAGAGAACTCGAAGAGTTTGGTGAATAACGAAGAGCTCCTTTTATTGGGGCGTCAGTTTAGCTGGCGCCCGTTTTTTGTGTCGTATTATTCTTTTAGTCGGTTAGTTTTTATGGGTTTTGTTATGGTAAAGAGTAAAAATGTGGTATAATGTAGAAAGTGGAAGTGTGGCCGAGTGGTTTAAGGCGCACGCTTGGAA
>JAUNQQ010000038.1 GCA_030536095.1 Candidatus Saccharimonadota bacterium | reverse complement strand
TCGGCATAATCTCCTTTCCGGAATCCTTCCACTCCTTCTGACGAAGATATTCTGCACGAAGCCTATCCTCATTCCTACGAACGAGTCTCCGCACTGTTAGATAATCGGTCACTATCACCCACTCAAAGAGAGTAAAGAATACCGCTGCCGTCAGGCATCGCGGGAAAATCTTCACCCACGACTCCAGGCCAAGACCAACTGGAGCATAACAAAACGCGGCTATTATGACCATCACAATAAACAGCGCCACAACAAGACCCCCTCCGACGAGCCTCAATTCACTCCTAGCAGGGCGACATACAAACTTTCTCGTTATTCCTCTCGGAGTACGAGAGATTACCGTCCTCGTCATTGTTTGGAGAATAACCCTCCTAACAATCATGGCGATAATCGTCGCCACGGCAAATAAATCAACATTCTCATAGGACATAATGTACTACCCTTCCTTCCGGAACAATAAGTCTCTTTTATTCTACCATATTTCCCCATAAAAGTCAACCACTGTCTCACCACCGTCCTCCTACCATAAAATTCGGATTTTTATCCCAATAAGCTCCGCTTTTACAATAAAACTATTTTTCAAAATCCACCTATACGGCGACTTTCCAGATTTGGATGTTACAGAAATCACAACTGCCACTATGTTTTCTCGGGGCAGCGTGAAGCGCAAATGAGGAGAGATAACCAGACTAGCTGTTGTAATTTCTACAATAAATCCAAGTCTTCGCCGTATAGGTGGATGCAAAAAATAAGTCCACCCCAAAACCCAACAGCAAAAACGATTTCTAGCGATGAAGTTCAAGAAAACAACGAGGAGCGAGGACGGGCTGGGCTTTATCGCCCTGCCCTCCGAACCCTGCAGTCGCTGACGCAGAAATTTCCGCTAGAAATCGCTTTTACCGAGTGAACACTTCGCTTAAATCCGAATAATCATACAACTCCTCCTCCCCAAACCACAGCTCAACCTCCTTTTTCGCCTCCCCTACACTCCCACTCGCATGCACCAAATTCGGCACCCCAATTCCCTTCACGTGCGAATATCCAAAACTCATATGTGAATAATCACCCCGAATCGTCCCCATCTCCGCCTTGCTCGGCTCCGTCGGTCCGACAATCTTCCGAACTAACGCCACCGCCTCAACTCCCTCCAGACACACCGCAATCACCGGCCCCTTCATCATATACTCCAAATTATACCTAAATGTCTGCTCACCCCTCCGCGTAATCATCTTTCCAATTTCCTCATAATGCTTCTCATACAACTTCTCATCCGGCATCACCATCTTCATTCCCACAATTTTCAACCCCACCCGCTCAAACCTCTGCAAAATCTCCCCTACAATTCCCCTCTGTACCGCATCTGGCTTACATACTACCAGTGTCCTCTGTATAAAATCTTTTTCGTTTTCCATTTCTCCTCCTTTTTTTAATAATATAATTTACTATATAAACCCATCCCAATCAAATCCTGAAAAATATAGACAATCATAAAAGCCATAATCACAAACGGCCCAAACGCCACCTTTGTACTCATATGCTTCTTCTTTTGTATCATCCCCGGAATCATCACCACACTTGCAAGAAAATTCGACAAAAACAAAATTATTAGCGCCAAAAACCAATTCCCAATAACTAGCGCAACCGCTAAACATAGCAGATAATCCCCGCTCCCCACTAACTGCTCCCCCGAAGCCTTATATAACGCAAAATATATCCCCGCGAGAATAGCCACTCCCCCCAGACACGACCCAATCATCGGCAAATCATATTTCACAAAATCATCCCAAATCGTCTCCACCGAATAAAAATACGTTACGTTCCGAAGTAAGAAATACGCCAACGCCAAAATAATCATCGTCAGAAGTTCCCTCTCCGGCATCCTCCCCCATCTCGCATCATAAATAAACACTATCATCATCTCCGTCATAAACACTAACATTATGATAAACATCACAATATCCACCCACACATACCACGGCATAGTCCAAAAATCTATCGACAGCTCCGAACACCCAATCGATGTCATCCCGCACTTTTCTGTCTCCCGAAAAAACCCAATAAATCTCGCAGAAACCCCCACCACTAAAATCCCCATTAAAATCTCCGCAATAATTTCCCATTTTCCAATTTTCGCCCCGCATTTCCGGCACTTCCCTCTCTGTAAAATCCACGACAAAATCGGAATATTCTCACTCCAAGAAAGTTTATGTCCACAAGAAAGACACACGCTCCTCTTCCCCAATTCCACCGTTTCCCCCTTAGCTTTCTTCTTCGAAGCCGTTTTTTTCTTCCCTGAAACCTCCTCCCCACCTCTTACCTTCACTTTTCCCTTCAGCTTAATTCTCCACGCCTGACAACACGCAAAACTCCCCAGTCCCGCCCCAAAGATAAACATCAAAACTAAAAACACACCTCGATAAATATCCATACTCCCATTCTACCACCCCTCCTATAAAAAATCCATCTCTTTTTGTCATAATATAACTAGAGCAAGCCTCCATCTGGGACCCCTGCTTTTGAACCGGCCGCGCTTACTCTCTTTTTATTGTCACAATTTTCCCATCTACTACTAGCGTCAAATTTTTTAGAGAACTTACAAAAAACCATTGTAAAATTCTATTAAAAATGGTATCATAAAAATAAGCATTAATAAAGTTCGTTAATCATTTATCGAAAGGAGCTAAATGAAAAATAAAAATAACAATAAATCAGGGTTTACGATTATCGAGGTCGTCCTTGTTCTCGCGATTGCGGGCTTAATCTTCTTGATGGTCTTTATTGCGCTTCCAGCCCTGCAGCGTTCACAACGTGATACACAACGACGCGACGATATGTCTAGACTTTCCAGCCAGATTACCCAATATCAAGCCAATAATCGCGGGCAAACTCCAAAAAACGACACTACCACATACAACGCAACGGGAACAAAATACGACAGGACAACAGTAGCCGCCAACTGTAAAAGCTGGTGTAGCTTCATTAACAATTACATGCTCGCTGGCGGAGACACCTTCGATGATCCAGACGGCACAGCATACACAATTACGGACCATGGAGATATTACTGGTAATGTCGCAGTAACTGTTACATCAATGGACCACAGCATCCATATCTACCATAAAGCAAAATGTGCTGGTGAAACTGTGGAGCCAGCGACAGGAACCCGTCAACTTGCGATAAGATATAAACTCGAAGGCGCAGGGACTTATTGCGAATCCTTATAATCTGTCTTGTAAAATATAGTTAAAGTCTCCCCTTGGGGGACTTTAACTTTTCTGTAACAAATAATCTAATAAAAGACAGTTACAATAAAAAAATAATCCTAAAAACTTAAGAATATGAATATAGATAACCACTAGAACTAAAAACTTTTTTAAACCAGACGAAAGATGCTTAAAATTCAGTTGAAAAAACCATTGTAAAATTCTATTAAAAATGGTATCATAAAAATAAGCATTAATAAAGTTCGTTAATCATTTATCGAAAGGAGCTAAATGAAAAATAAAAATAACAATAAATCAGGGTTTACGATTATCGAGGTCGTCCTTGTTCTCGCGATTGCGGGCTTAATCTTCTTGATGGTCTTTATTGCGCTTCCAGCCCTGCAGCGCTCACAACGTGATACACAACGACGCGACGATATGTCTAGACTTTCCAGCCAAATTACCCAGTACCAAGCTAATAACCGTGGAAAAGTTCCAGATACTGCAGCCCTATGGACAAGTTTCATAGATAACTACATGAAAGCCGGCGGAGATACTTTTGAAGACCCAGACGGCACAGGGTATACAATTGAGGATAAAGGAGACGTACCTAACACAGGTGCAGCCGTAACTGTTACATCAATGGACCACAAAATTTATATCTACCACAAAGCTAAGTGCGAAGGAGAAACCGTGCAACCATCAACGGGAACCCGTCAACTTGCGATACGATATAAACTCGAAGGTGCAGGAACCTATTGCGAAAGTCTCTAATAAAAATCTCCCCTTGAGGGAGATTTTTCCGAAACACCTCCCAACCTAACACCCCACAAGATCCCAACAAGTTCTTACTAATCCAATATAAAACCAAATTTTATATACTTGTCACAATCCAAATAGTTGGCTATAATAATAGCATAAAAGGCGCATACGAGACTAAATTGGCTCCGAGACGCCTTTTTCCTTTATATAATCCTATAACTACACACCAGTAAAACGATTTCTGGGAATAAAATTCAAAGATATAATAATCCACACCACTCGGCGCGTTATAAACAAAAATTTTTACTAGCTCCGCCAGTAAAAATTTTTAGAATTCTTTTTCTTTTCGGTGTGGCTTTTCTTTTTAAAAGCCCCATTTAAGAGTTTGCCCTAGAAATCACTTCCTATACTGACCCAACCAAGCTATAAATCGGAAACAGTACTGCCATAATAATCCCCCCCGCCAGCACCGCCATCATCAACATCATAATCGGCTCAATCATCTGCGAAATCCGCGCCACCTGCTCATCCACCTGATCCTCATACACCTTCGCCGCCTTCCCCAACATCTCATCAATCTTCCCCGATTCCTCCCCCACTGCCGCCATTTGCGGAATCAGCGGCAGCATATAATCCGCCTCTTTCAGCTGCGACGACAGACTCTTCCCCGCTCGCACTCCTTCCTCCGCCTTCTCAATCTGCTCCTGAAGTATGATATTATCCATCGACTCCCCCGAAATCTGCATCGAATCAAGCATCGAAACCCCCGTCGACAATAAATTCTCCATCGTCTTTCCAAACCGCGCCATATACTGCATCTGAAATAACGACTTAAAAATCGGTGCATTCAACTTAAGACCCGCTAATATCCTAATCCCCGCATCCGTCCGTCGAAACCACATAAAGAACCATACTGTCACCGCCAACATTACCACTACTACAATCCATTGATTCATCATAAAATTTGCCGCCGAAACAAGAATCTGCGTTGCAAATGGCAAATCTTTCTTCAATGACTCATACAAATCCTCTACTTGTGGCACCACTTCAAGTAACATAAAGATTACCACCGCAATAATCACCACCAACGTAATCAACGGCGACGTCATTGCCGATTTAATCTTCGATGCAATCGCCATCTCTTTTTCCTGCTGATCCGCTAGCCGCTTCAGCGCCACATCAAGCGTCCCACTCGTCTCTCCCGCTTCCACCAACGCTATATAAACCCGGTCAAAAGTCTCCGGATATTTTTTTAGTGCATCCGTCAATTTCCGCCCCGCCTCCACATCCGCAATCACCTCATCGATAATCGCCTGCATCGGCTTACTTTCCGTCTGTTCCATTACTGTTCGCAACGATGTCGACAGCGGCAACCCCGCCCCAATCAGCGTTGCAAACTGCCGCGTAAACATAATCTGGTCTTTTTTCGTCGCCTTATTTAGAAACTTAAAAAACCCACCCGCCGCATCTTCATCCTGAATTTTTTGCGGCGAATACCCCTGTTCTATCAACAACTTCCCCGCCGCTTGTTCCGAGTCAGCCTGAATCTTCCCCTTTACGGTCTTCCCTGTTTTTGAATCTTTCGCTGTATAATCAAACCGCCTCATGCCACCCTAATCCTATCCTCTCGCTAATCGCTCAAACTCCGTTAAATCAACCGCATAATCTCGCGCATCTTCATAAGTAATAATTCCACCCTGCACCATCTTCACTAGCGTCCGATCCATCGTCTGCATCCCTTGCGAAACACCCGTCTGAATCGCCGTATCTAGCTGATGTGTTTTTCCATCCCGAATCAGCGACTTAATCGCCGGATTTGTCACCATAATCTCTGCCGCCACTACGCGCCCACCCGAAATCGACGGAATCAGCCTCTGCGCACACACCGCCTGCAAAACTGCCGCTAGCTGCACTCTCACCTGCTGTTGCTGATGCGCCGGAAAAACGTCCACCATCCGGTCAATCGACTGTGCCGCCGAATTTGTATGTAGTGTCGCCAACACCAAATGCCCCGTTTCCGCCACCGTAATCGCCGCCTGAATCGTCTCTAAATCTCGCATCTCCCCAATCAGCACCACATCCGGGTCTTCCCGAAGCGCTGACCTAAGCGCTCGCGCAAAAGAATAAGTATCGTAATGCACTTCCCTCTGCACTACCACCGCACGCTTCGAATGATAAGTAAACTCAATCGGATCCTCAATCGTCAGAATATGCACCGCCTTTTCCTGATTAATCTTCTCAATCAGCGCCGCCAGTGTCGTCGACTTTCCCGACCCTGTCGGTCCAGTCACCAACACTAACCCACGCGGATAATCCGTAAAACTCGACACTACCGGCGGAAGTCCCAATTCCTCAATCGACAAAACCTTATCCGGAATCGCCCGAAACGCCGCCGCTGTATTTCCCCTTTCCCGAAACGCATTCACCCGAAATCGCCCCAGCTCCCCAAATGAAAACGAATAATCAAACTCCTTATCCTTCACATATGCCTGTCGCTGTTCCGAATCCATCGTCGAATAGATTAATGTCTCAACCACTTCCTCGCTCAAATTCGGCACACCCGCAATCTGCCGCAGTTCCCCATCAATTCTCAAAATTGGTGGCAATCCAACCTGCAAATGTAAATCACTCGCTCGTAATTTTACGCATTCTTCCAACAAATACTCAATCTTCAGTCCCCGCATCGCCACTCTCTCCGTCGCCTCCGGATTTTCCGTCACCGTCTGTATTCCTGCTCCCGCCATCTCCGCCTCATCCATCCCCGACGCAAAACTATCTCCTAAGCTCCCCTGGTTATTTTGAATTTCTTGATTTTCCATTTGCCCATCTTCCATCATATTCCCATTTTACCACAACAATTTTCATTTTACCACACTTTTTCACCACCATTTTTATCCCAAAATCCCCACCCCATATTAATCCTCTTGAATTTTTCCACCTCTTATGCTACAGTAAAAAAGTACTTTAGGAATATTCTGCCTCGAATTTCCAGTCTGGGCTTTTTAGTCTGTGGTGTGGAGTCCCTATCTGGGAATTTGAACATTCTAGATGTCTTCGATTCCTACCTGGAACATAACTGTCTGGGAGAAAGGAGTGGATATGAAGATTCGACTAAACGATGTTTTTGTGTCCCTAAGTATCGAGATCTTTTCGATTAAGATATTTGGCAAGAAGCAAAAGAAAAGTCGCAAATAGCGACCTTTCCTAAAGTAACCAAGCAACGGGTGTTTTAGAGATTCTAGATAATCTAATTCACCTGTTGCTTTTTATTATAGTTTATCATAAACATTTTGTCAACTCCAATTCTCCCCAATTCTTAAAAGTAAATCACTTTCCAAGGATGAAATTCAGATAAACAAATCAAGCAATAAAAACGATTTCTGGAAGCAGAGTTCGAGAAAGTGGCGAAAAACGAAAGGAGTTGGACTTAAACGTCCTACTCCTTGAGTCTCGCAGCCACTGACTGGCTAGCAAAGTGAGTAAAGAAAATACAAGCTACAAGACTAAAAATATATTTTCCTAGATTTCTAACTTGTATTTTCTTTCGAGCGCGCGACGCCAGTCTGGCG
>JAUNQQ010000077.1 GCA_030536095.1 Candidatus Saccharimonadota bacterium | reverse complement strand
TCTCGAACTCCCTCCCCCACGCGAATGCCCACCCCCACCTGAACTTCCTCCCGAACCCCCACCCGAAAAACCTCCGCCCGAAAATCCACCACTCGACCATCCCCCACGCCCCCCATTTCCACTCCCCAGCGCACACGCAAGATACACAATTAGTGGAACCGTCACCATCGTTATATCATAAATCGCCACCACCCCCATAGCCGCCATCATCGCCCCCGTCAGCCCATATGCGCTCATCTTATGCATCTCTTTTCCCTTTTTCTTCGCAGTCAAATACTCATGCATTTTTATTCCTCCCAATATACTCATGAAGAATGCCACCATCATCGCCCCCATTGCTAAGCCTTCATATTCCGAATCTTCTTCCGCCTTTTTTCCAGAAATCTCCGTCTCTTCCCCATAATGTTTCGCCACCTCCGCATAAAACGCACTATACCCGTTTTTTAGCCCCTCCTCATACTTCCCCTCTTTATACAACGGAATCATATATTCATCCTGCATTCGCCCACTCATTCCATCCGTAATATACCCCGCCATTCCATCCCCAATCTCAATCCGCGACTTTCTCTCCTCTAGCGCAAACAAAATCAGAAGTCCATTATCCTCATCCTTATCTCCAATCCCCCACTCATTAAATAAATCATTCGCATAATCTTCCACCGTTTCCCCGCCCATATTTTTCACCGTCACCACCACAATCTGCGCCCCCTGCGCGTCCGCTAATTTCTTCGAATGCTCCACAATAAAATCTTCCGTCTCCTCGCTCAAAATTTCCGCATCATCTCTCACATAAAACTCACCCGTAGGCTTTACTACCGCCCCCACATTCGCCCAAAATCCACCCCCTAAAATCCCTATTACTAGAACCACCCTCAGCCATATCTTCCCTCTCATACCCATATTATATCACATCACCTCACATTTCTCGCTTTTCCAAGCAGCTTTATTAAGAATATTTCTCCTTCGGTGAATTTAATTAGATTTGAATATTGAAAAAATACAGCGACCACTGCATTTTTCTCGAAACAACCGTAAATAATTTTTAGAAACGAAGTTCAAGGATGACGCAAAGCGCGAAGGATGGTTGAGCTTAACGCCCTATCTCCGAACATCGAATCGTCAGACGAAGAAAATCGCTCTAAAAATTGCTTACAGTTATTGAAGAGAAAAACTTGCCCGAATGCTGTATTTTTTACAATATTCAAATCCTCACTGCAGGAGAAATATTTTTTATACGGCCTACTTAGAAAAATCTACCGTCGGATTTTCCTTATCGCTCTCACTCGCTTCAAAATACTCCACTTCCGAAAACCCGCCAATTCCCGCAATCAACGACCCCGGAAACCTTTTAATCGCGACATTATAATCCTTCGCATCTTCATTATAATCGCTCCGCGCCTTCGAAATCCGATTCTCCGTCCCCGCCAGCTCATCCTGAAGATTTACAAACGTCTTATCCGCTTTCAGGTCTGGATAATTCTCCACTACTATCGCCAATCCCGACAATGCACTCGAAAGTTGCGCATCCGCTTCCGCCTTCTCGCTCATCGTATTCGCCTTCAGCATATTCTCCCGCGCATTCGTAATCGAATCAATTACCTCCTGCTCATGTGACGTATAACCTTTAATCGTATTCACAAGATTCGGGATTAAATCCGCCCGACGCTTCAGCTGCACATCAATATTCGAACTCCCCTCATCCACCTCCGCTTTCTTCCCCACAAACCCATTATACGTTCCAATCCCCCACATTGCCAAAATCGCCACAATCACCCCCGCGATAATCAACCCCGTCTTCTTTCCCCCAGTTTTTGCCTCCTCCGCCATTTTTTTCACTCCTAAATTACTTACCTCCATTTTACCTCATTCTCCCACTTTTTTCAACTCCCTCTCCATCAATAATAAAAACGATTTCTAGTGATGAAATTCGAGGATGTGGCGAAGCGCGGAGGATGGCTGGGCTTAACGCCCTGCCTCCGAGCACTGGAGCCACAGACGAAGAAGTTCGCCCTAGAAATCGTT
>JAUNQQ010000004.1:3714-23261 GCA_030536095.1 Candidatus Saccharimonadota bacterium | reverse complement strand
AAATAAACTCCCCACCGCGTTTTCCCACAATCTTTTCCACAATTAATCCCCAGCTACCAATCTGTAAAATTCCCCTGTGCAAATCTCTACTCTGTTCCGCCCTCCCAAAAAATACTTTTCCACATTCCCAAACCTTGTGCTATAATAAGCCCAGAAAGGAGGTCCTAAATTGTTCAACGTCTGGAATAATGTTCTTGCTGAGATTGAGCAGTCTCTTTCTCACGAGGCTTTCGCAACTTGGTTTAGCGGTGTCGAGTTGCTCTCTATTAATGATGGAATCGTTCATATTGGCACCCCTAATATCTTTAAGGTTGAACAGATTAAACGTCGTTATGACGGTGCAGTCCGTGCCGCTCTTGCTCATAACGGTATTGTCTTTAACGAAGTAATCTACGAAGCAGTTAATTCCGCCTCAAAGGTTAAAAAGAAGGCTCGTGAGGTCGACTCCTCTTCCGAAGATACTCCCCTAAAACAATCCACCGCCCCTCGCACCGGCTTTCGCACTACTAGCAACCTCCTTCGCAATAGCTCCGCCACTACCGCTATTACCGATTTTAATAATAACGGCCTAAATCCCGAATATAGTCTCGATAATTTTATCATCGGCACCAATAACGACCTCGCTGTTTCTGTTGCACGCTCCATTATCGAATCCCCCGGTGGCCGATTTAATCCCTTCTTCCTCTATGGTGGCCCCGGCCTCGGTAAGACCCATCTCGTTCAAGCCACTGGCAATGCTCTCGCCAAAAAAGACCCCTCCCTAAAGATTCTCTATATTTCCACCAACGATTTCTATACCGAATTTATTAATCTCATCCGTAAGTCTCGCGCCAATAGCGCCAATAACTCACCCGGCTCCCAGATTGACGATTTTTCCCAGAAATTCCGCCATCTCGACGTTCTTATTATTGACGATTTTCAGATGATTGTCGGTAAGGAAGCTTCCCAAAATGCCTTCTTTAATATTTTTAATGATCTTCATCAGCATAATAAACAGATTATTATCACTTCCGACCGCCTCCCTGACCAGCTCAAGACTCTCGATGCTCGCCTTTCCTCTCGTCTGAATTGGACTGGCCCAATCGATCTCCAGATGCCTAATTTTGAAGATAAATGCGCCATCCTGAAGGCGAAGGCGGATTATATGGGTAAGGAAGTCGACGACGTCGTTATCGAATATATCGCCGAAAACATCCGTACTAACATCCGCGACCTCGAAGGTGAACTGAATCGCATTCTCCTCTATTCTGAGGTTCGTAATATCTCCCCGACTGATGTCATCGCCGGTGGCCTTTTTCAGTCACACGCTTCCTCTCGCCGATCCCTTATTAGTCCAAAGAAAATCATCGAAAAAACCGCTAAGGAATTCGAAATCACCCCTGTAGAACTCACTTCTCGCTCCCGCGTAAAGACTATTAAGACCGCCCGTCAGGTTGCTATGTATCTTATGTCCGAGGAACTCGGCCTCTCTACCACAAATATCGCTCGTGAAGTCGGCGTAAAAGACCACACTACCGCCATGCACGGCATAAAAAAGATTAAAACCGACCTAAAAACCGACTACTCCCTCCGCGAAAAAGTTGAATCCTCCCGCACCGCCCTCTATAACTAGATTTTTACAATAAATCCGATTCTCCGCTTAAGTAGTAGCCTTGTCAACCGACTCCTCCACTTCCATTTTCTCTAAAAATCCGCTATAATAAAACTACTTATGTTTACTTCTCTCCGCTCCTATTTCCGTCTAACAAACCCCGCCTTTTTTCTTGCCTTCCTAACTTCCGCCCTCTCAAAACTCTTTCGTCTCCTCTGTCCTCTCTGCGCCACTCTCATTATAAAATCCCTCACTACCCAAAATCCCTCTGACGCTTACCTCTATATTTTTCTCTTTTTCGGCGCCGTCATCCTTGATCGCCTTTTTAATTTCCTCAGTCTAAAAATCGGAAGTCGCACTACCATAAAAATCCACCAAACCCTCAGCCAGATTTATTTCGAAAAACTCACTACCCTCGACCCTGACTTCCTAAAGCAATATAAAAAAGGCGTCCTGATTAATATCGCCAATGTTGACCTTCTCACTCTTAGCGAAATTTTCCCCAACCTTATTAATTTCCTGACAACCTTCCTCGAAATTCTCGCCGTCTTTATTATTGTCGCCCTTATTGCCCCATTTTACGGTTTAATTTTCTTCATTTTCTTCCTCATCTATTTTGCTCTAAAATTCTACGCCGACAAAAAATACAATTTCTACTGGAAAATCGACCGCGCAGAGAATGACGATTATACTCACCTTCTCGATCAAACCATTAGCGGTCTAGATGAGGTAAAGTCTTTCCATCTACTCCCTGATTTTCAGTCCTATCTTAAAAAACTTCAATCCAAATTCGCCGAAGCATACCAATCCGAATATGCCTACCGCGCCCTCCGCGACAGCGACCTCCCAATTATCGCTTACGTCTTCCGAGTCATCCTCTACCTCATTCTCATCTTCGAAATCTCCGCTGGTACTGCTGGTCTCGACCGCCTCGTCTTTATCATCTCCTATTTTGCCCACCTTATTGATTTCTCCGACAGCCTCCTCACTCTCTCTGCCCGCATCCGCCATTCTCTTACCACCCTTGCTCACGTCAAGAAAATCCTCGCCTATAAACCCAAAAATCCCGTCCGCTTTGGCACTCTCGTTACCGACCATCTCTCCGGTAAGGTTGAACTAAAAAATCTCTCCCTAACTCTAAATCACCAAAAAATCCTCGACAATCTAAACTTAACCATCTTTCCGCACGAATTTATTGTCATAACCGGTTTTCCCGGAGCAGGGAAGACAAAACTTTTCGATCTCATTCTTCGTCTCGAAAAACCAACACATGGTAAGATTCTCCTTGATGATAAGGATATTACTCGTTTTTCTCGCGAGGTTTACGCTCATAATGTTGCCGTCGCAACCCAATCCCCCTTTATTTTTAATACTACTATTCGTAAAAATCTCGACCTTGTCGACCCAGATATTCCACACCAAATTTCTGCCTGTAAAACCGTCGGTATTCACGATTTTATCGAATCTCTCCCTAATAATTATCATACTGTCATCCGCGAAAACGCCACTAATATCTCTGGCGGTCAGCGCCAGCTCATCTCTATCGCCCGCACAATTCTCACCGATGCCGAAATCCTCCTTTTTGACGATATTACTACCTCTCTCGATTCCGAAACCCTAAAACTCATCCCAAAGATGATAAAAAATCTAAAACCCTCTCATACTATTATTATGATTACTAAAAAGCCCGACTTCTTTAAACTTGCCGACCGCATTGTCGTTCTCGACTGCGGGAAAATTTCCGCCATCAGCACCCATTCCGACCTAATAAATACCAATGAAATCTACCAATCTCTAAACGCCAAAAGGAGTAAAAATGCATAAATCCCTAAAAATCTTCTATTCTCTCCACGCGATAAACTATAAGCTTTATCTAAAACTTTTCTTAGCTTATTTTCTCACTACTTTCACTAGCTTTCTTCCGCCCTATTTTGCCTCTCGAATTATTTCTACCCTAGAAAACTCCGCTTTTATTGCACCTATCACTTGCGAATTTCCTCTCCTCGGCACCCATACTTTTACCGCCTCTTCTATCGCCATTTTTTATACGCTTTGTTTTTTCCTTAGTGCTTGTGCTTATTCTGTCATCGATCACTGTCGTTTCTTTGCTCATCGTAGGTCTGCCGCTTTTCTTCATGATAATCTCGGTTCCCGCATTCTTGAAAAACTCCCCACCTTCGACAATAATTTTCGCAAAGAAATCGCCACCTCCTCCATCCTTAATTCCGCCCTTTCTGACATCTCCAATCTCCAGTCCGTCCCCGATATTTTCCCTCGCCTCATCGCCAACCTTCTTTCAATGCTCATGAGCTGCATTATTATCATTCTCATCTCTCCTCCGCTCGGTCTCATCTCTGTCATTATCTCCTCCTTTGCCCTCATGAGTCTCGTTTTCCATCTTTCCCGCCAGACCTATCATTCTAAAAACCTCCTCAATTGCCAAGATAAACTCTCCGACCTCTATTCCGAGACGATTGACGGCTATAAGGAAGTTCACGCCTTTAACCTAAAATCCACTCTTAGTTCCCAACTTTCTGAATATCTTAAAAAATACTCCTCCGCCTACCAGAAAAAATCCACTCACCTCGCCCTCGCTCGCACTTTCTCGCCTCTAATTTTCCTTCTCATCCGCCTATTCAGCTACCTTTTCTGCGCCAAGGAAATTCTTGCTGGCACTATGGAAATTTCTACTCTCGTCCTCATCATTAGCTACTATGAAAATCTCCTAAACTCCTTCGATTCTGTTTCCGAAACCCTTTTTGACTTTTTCACTCGCTCCGTCTCTATCGGTCGTATCGCTAAGCTCCTTAATTACGTTCCGCCTCGCCCGCTCCATTTTGGAAAAAATACCAATGATCATATTTCAGGTGAAATTGAATTTCAGCATATTGATTTCTCCTACGACGAAAAACCCATCCTCCGCGACCTTAACCTAAAAATCGCCCCGCGCACCTTTAATATTTTTGTCGGCCACTCCGGCGCCGGTAAGTCCACCCTCTTTCGCCTCCTCCTCCGCCTTGAGAAACCTACTCGCGGCAAAATCCTCCTTGATGGCATAAATATCCGTAATTTTACTCCCGAAGTTTACGCTACTAATGTCTCCGCCGTTCTTCAGCGCCCCTTTATTTTTGACCTTACTATCCGCGAAAATCTTGCCCTCATCGACCCGGATTTTGATCATATTCAGTCCGCCTGTAAGGCTGTCGGCCTCCATGAAGCGATTTTGTCTCTCCCTAAGGGCTATGACACAAAACTTGTCGCCAACGCTCGTAACCTCAGTGCGGGCGAGAAAAAACTTCTCGCTCTCGCCCGCGCTCTTCTTAGTAAATCCGAAGTTCTCATCTTCGACGAGGTGACCGCCGGTCTTGATAATCAAACTGCTAAGAAAATCGTCAGCATTCTAAAAACTCTAAAGTCCACCCATACCATCTTAATGATTGCTCATAACAAAACCCTCATTTCCTGTGCCGACAAAATCCACCATCTCGACTAAGCTCTAACTTTTTATGCTCAGCCCCACAGTAACACTACTAATAATAACATAAACTACCATTTTCCTAAAAAATATGATATAATAGTTCCCAGTGGGAAATATCGCCCACCCGTTCTTTATCAGTCTAACGGAAGGAAAAGTCATGGTCATTTCCAATCCAAGGCGCGAGGAATCGAGCCGTCATCACGATTACATCGTCCCCGGCCTCGATATGTTAATCGGCGATCCTAATGTCCTCTGTCCCGGGTCAAACACCCCGCAGAAAGCCAAAACTTTCTGTATTCCAAAGATTTATATCCGCCGGCTGAGTGACTTCTATGATGAGCTGAGCACGCGCGGTGAAGCCAGTAAGGAACTTCTGACGATTATTTCCGATCTGCTTGAACAGGGTTCTGCTAGTACTGGTACAAATCCAGTCTATATTTGTCATCTCAAGAATGACACAAAGGTCGAATTCCACGACGTTTCTGTTCATGACAAAGAATCTCTGCTCCATAGTTCAAAGTCGCACGCAATTCGGCTCGCTAAGCACTTAGCTCGTAAATATCGCGATGTGGCAATTATGACCGGCAGTGATAAATTGTCTGTTGCGGCAGCACTTGAGGGGATTGACGTTGCACATATTAACCCCAAAGTTTACACTGGGCGTGTCCGAGTTCCGCTTTATAACGAAGCCGGACTAGATCTGACGTCAGCTTGGTGGAGTAATCAGCGTATCACGCTCGCGGAATGGATGAATGCCTTTCCGGAGATTTTTCTACAAACGAATCAATATGTCGAGTTTATCGTGGATGAATGCGAGCAAGATAGGCGCCTGATTGGCTATTTTAACGGTTCAGAGATTGTTCCAATTAAATATCGCCAGTTAACTCGCCCGGATTACCGAAACATCAAGCCAAAAACGATTGGTCAGCAGATGCTTTTCGATGCACTTCTTGCTCCGCCGGAGGAAATCCCCATTGTCATTGTCAGCGGAATTTTTGGTACGGGAAAAACTTTCGCAACTCTTGCCTGTGGTTTGGAACAGATTGAAGCGGGTATCTACGAAAAAATTTTCGTCTGCCCTCGTGATGCGGCGCTAGGTCAGGAAATTGGTTTTCTCCCCGGTAATGAAACCGAAAAGACTCGCGCAAAGGCCCATCCGATTGAGGACAATCTCCGCGCCATCCTTCGCCTCCATAAACAGGACAAGTCGCCGCAAGGCCTAGATCTCAGCGTAGATAATTGCCTCAATAATTATTTCCAGTTTACGCCTATGATTAATATGGGCGGACGCTCAATCGCCAATTCATTCATCATTTTTGACGAATTCCAGGATACCGAGCGTCATCAGGCAAAAGCACTACTCAGCCGTATTGGTGACCACAGCAAAGTTGTAATTATGGGTGACCCGACTCAGATTACGAATCCACACCTCAACCGTACTTCGAACGGCCTCAGTTACATTGCAAGTAAACTGGCGGGTTCGCCGCTTGTGTCGGTTATTACCTTTGACGATACGACTGAAGTAGTTCGATCTCGAGCAGCGCAGGCAATCGCAGAATTGCTCCGCTAACTTCTTCCGTTGGCTTTTTAGCCCTCGCCACCTAGGCGAGGGCTTTCTCTTGACAAAATTGACAAAATAGAGTAAAATGAAACAAGTTTGTGGGTGAACCTTTAGAAGGAGATGATTCTAATGTCGGTTTTAGCTGGAATGAAGTCCCAGTTGGTGATTGATGCGAGCATTGAGGAGGTGAGGCGTGAATCCGAAGTTGACTTAAGAAGGTTATACTTATACGGCGCAATCGAACCACTAGATGAAGACGTAACTGGACCATACTGCTCCGTCTCAACAACTTCGCGGCTAGTAGAAGTAATAATGGATATAAATCGTAAGGACGCGGCGGATGATATCCCGCCCGAAAAACGCACTCCGATTCGGCTCTACATAAATTCCCCCGGCGGAGATATTACCGAAGGCTTTGCGCTCGTCTCGGCGATTGAACTATCAAAGACCCCAGTTTGGACAATAAATATCGGTCAGTGGTGCTCGATGGCATTTCTAATCGGTATTTCCGGGCACAAACGTTTCTCAATGCCGAATATGACCTTCCTGATGCATGAGGGTATGGCATTTGCAGGCGGAGCTGCGAGTAAAATGCAGGACAGAGCGAAATTCGACGAACGATTTAAAGATGAAGTTATTAAGCAACATATACTCCGTCACAGCAAGATGGATAGCGCGGTTTACGACGCCTCGGAGCGCGTGGAGCTATATATGCTTCCCGAAGACGCTCTGAAATATGGATTTATCGATGAAATCGTGACGGATATTGACGTCATCTTCTAACTCACAGGGGCGAACCGAGAGGCTCGCCCCTTTTCTAGATACTTATAGATACCTTCCCTTGACTAATCAAAAACTCTCATATATAATAAAACCATCTAATCGGAGGTTATAATGAATATTTTAGTCACCGGTGGGACGGGCTATATCGGCTCACATACCGTCGTCGCACTCCTAGATTCCGGCCACGACGTTACTATTCTCGACAATCTAAATAATAGCCATCTCGGCGCGCTCGAATCCATCAGCCAGCTCGCTGGTCGCCGCCCGCTTTTTTATCTTTCTGACCTCTGTAATCTTGATAATCTCAATCTAATTTTTGACCACGGACATTTCGACGCCGTCATCCATTTTGCTGGCCTGAAGGCTGTCGGTGAATCGGTCTCCGAGCCTCTAAAATATTACGAAAATAACCTTATCGGCACTCTAAATCTTCTTCATGCTATAAAATCCCATAATGTCAAAAAACTCATTTTCTCCTCCTCCGCCACTGTTTATGGCGCCCAGCCCGCCGAAAAATTCACCGAAGAAATGCCAACCGGTATAAATATTTCTAACCCTTACGGCTGGACAAAGTCCATGATTGAGCAGATTCTCAAGGATTTTGCCGCCGCCGAAAATACTAAATCCCCTGATAATCCCGTGGAAATCTCCCTCCTCCGCTACTTTAATCCAATCGGTAATCATCCTTCCGGTCTCCTCGGTGAAAATCCTAATGGCCAGCCCAATAATCTCATGCCGATTATAATGCAAGTTGCTCGTGGCGAGCGTAGCGAGTTGACTGTTTTTGGTGATGATTATGATACTCCCGACGGAACCTGTGTTCGCGACTATATTCATGTCGTCGATTTAGCTGACGGTCATCTAAAGGCTCTCGAATATTTGAAGCCCGGCGTAAATACTTATAATCTCGGATCCGGACAGGGAACTAGTGTTCTCGAACTGATTCATACATTCGAAGAAGTTTCCGGAAAAACTCTCCCCTATAAAATTGGCAATCGTCGTCCTGGTGATCTCGCTGGATTTTATGCTAATCCCGAAAAGGCTAAGAGGGAATTACATTGGCAGACTAAACTTACCGTAAAAGATGCTATGCGTGACACTCTAAAATTCCTTGAACTTTCCACCAATAAAACCGCCAACAATAATTCCGCCCAACCCGTCGAGCCTAATCCTCCCGAAAGGCAAAAATGAAACGCGACCCCTCTTTTATCTTCCGCCTAATTATGATGTTTGGCGACGCTCTCGCTATTGTCTTTTCCTTTGCCTTCGCCTATTTTATCCGCACCAACCTCGACTCTCGCCCCTATTATTTCACCGCCGCCCCGCTTGATTTTACCATAACCATTTTATTTCTCATTCCCGTCTGGTGGCTCATTCTCTCTCTTCTCGGTCTCTACGAAAACTCCATTATTTTGAAGCAAAACCATTTTCACGAAATCTCCCGCCTCTTCACTGCTTCCTGTATCGGCATGATGAGCATAATTACCTTCGATTTTTTCTACCGTGACACGCTATTTCCTGTCCGTCCCATCGCCCTCGCCGCCGCCGTCCTCTGTTTCTTTTCTCTTACGCTTATCCGCTCTCTCCTTCGCGCCATCCGGCTGCGCCTTCTTATCCGCGATAACCGTGGCTTTATAAACATCCTTATTATTGGTAATTCCGCCGCAACTACTCGCCTTATAAACCATTTCAATAACTTTCCTGAAGATGGCTATAAAGTTGTCGCTATTGTCGCCAAGAATGAGTTCATCCCAACCTTTGCACGTGACAAAAAATTCACCAATCTTCGTGATGCCGTTGAAGTAACTCAGCCTGACGCTATTTTCCAGACCGACGAGAAAAAAACCGATTCCGTCTATTCCGAATCCATCCATGCTCACGCCATCTATTATTTTGTCCCGCCTGACACCACTCTCTCCTCTCGCCTCGGTTCGCTTATGCTTATCGGCAACACTCCCACCATCCGCATCAATGTCTCCCCGCTCTCTCGCGAATCCGCCCGCACTATAAAACGCCTTTCCGATATTATCATGAGCTCTTTACTAATTATTATTCTTATGCCCTTACTAATCATAATCTGGCTAATTGTAAAGTTATCCGACCTAAAGTCTCCCGCCTTCTTCTCCACTATTCGCCTCAGTCGTTTTAATGAAAAAGTCCGCATCTATAAATTCCGCACCATGAAGCCCGCCTACTCCGGCATGAGTCCAGAAAAAGCCTTCGAAAAAATGGCCAGCCAGGGAATTATCACCAAGGCCGAAGCCGCCGAAATCAGTAAGACCTACCGCGAAAACGGTGATTTTCTCGACAATGACCCTCGTGTCACCAGGATCGGTAAGTTTCTCCGTAAGACCTCTCTCGATGAACTCCCCCAGCTCTATAACGTCCTTATGGGTGACATTTCTCTCGTTGGTCCGCGCGCTCTTGTCCCCGGCGAGCTAAAAAACTACGGCGACCGCTCTCTCCTTCTCTCTATAAAATCCGGTCTCACTGGTCTTGCTCAGGTTTCCGGTCGCCGCGACCTCTCCTTTGAAGAGCGTCGCACTCTTGATCTCTACTACATCCAGAATTGGTCTCTCGCCCTCGATTTTCAGATTATTCTTCGTACCATCTCCGCCGTTTTAACTCATAAGGGTGCCAAATGACTAAAAGTCGCATCGCTCTTGTTATGGACTGGCTCGACACCGTCGGTGGCGCCGAGCGTGTCCTTCTCGCCCTCCACGAACTTTATCCCGATGCTCCGATTTACACTTCACACTACGACGAAAAGGGAATTGACTGGTTTAAAGATGCCGAGGTCCATTCCGGCTTTCTCCAAATTTTCCCGACCCCCCTCCGCCGCTTTCTCGGCCCTCTCCGCCAGCTTTATTTTTCCCATCTCGACCTCACGAATTATGACCTCGTTATCTCTGTTACTGGCGCTGAAGCAAAGTCTATAAAGGCCAAGAACCACCTCTGTTATTGCCACGTCCCCACCCAATACTACTGGGGAATGTATGACGACTACCTAAAAAATCCCGGCTTCGGCCCCCTCGACCCAGTTGTCCGTTTCTTCTTAAAACTTCTTGTCCGCCCCCTCCGCCGCGCTGATCTCCGTGCCGCAAAAGGCCCAACAAAATTCATCACCATTTCTTCCTATGCCCAAAAAGAGATTAAGAAATATTATGACAGGGAATCACTCATTATCCATCCCCCGGTCAATACCAAAATCTTTTCCACTACCACTGTGGAAAACTCTATATTACAACATAATAAAACAGGGAATTGTCAAATAAAAAAATCCGAACATAAACACAATAAAACAGAAAAAAGTCAAGTAAAAGTCCACCCCAGTATGAGTTTTTCCGAACACAAACAACATAAAATGAAAAAAAGTCAAATCGACCCAGACTCAGCCCTAGCCTCAGACTCAAGCCCCCTAAATTTTATCACCACCGCCCGCCAAGTCACCTGGAAGCGCCTCGATCTTTGCGTTGAAGCCTGCCTAAAAACCGGCGACAATCTTACTCTTATCGGTGAAGGTCCCGAGCATAAGAATCTTGTAAAGCTGGCAGATGGCGCAGAGAATATTCACTTCCTCCCTAAGATGTCTCAGTCCGAGCTCGTGAGTCATCTAAGAAATTCCGACGCCTATCTTTTTCCATCAAAAGAGCCTTTCGGAATTGCTCCAATTGAGGCTCTCGCTGCCGGTTGCCCAGTTATTGCTTATAAAAACGGCGGCTCGCTCGATTATATTAACGATAAAAACGGTGTCTTTTTCGCCCACCAGTCCGTTAATTCCCTGGCGAAAGCCCTAAAAATTTTTAGACAAAAACAATTTAATCCTGAGGAAGTCACCGCTTCCGCGGAAAAATTCGATAAAAAATACTTTACAGAAAAAATCTCCGCCCTCGTCACAGAAACCTTAGAATCCTCGGGCAGTCATAAGGAGAAAAAATGAAATTTACCGTTAAAAAAGCCATAAGAAATTATAATTTAATACTAAATCTAAAATCCGCCGATAAGCTCGCTCTATCCCAAATTCTCCTCCTGCTGCTTCTTCCGCTCGTTCTTTTTTTCTCCGCCTTTCCAGTACTAAATCTTACCGCCCTCGCTCCAGAAATCACCTCCCTAAATCTCGAACTTTCCCTTCCTGAGTTCTGGCTAATTTTCTTCTCTATTGTTTCTCTCTCTCGCCTCTTGAGCCCCGCCCATCTCCGCGCTTATTTCTACGATTTCTTCCTTGCCATTCCCAAAAAATCTTTTCTCATTTCCCTCCTTTTTCCCGCCTATGCTTCCCTGTCGCTCCTCTGGACAAAAAACTTCCTTCGCGGTTTTCTCACCGTCACCATCCTCTGGCTCCTTTGGTTTTCCATCTTAAATATCGTCACCCTCCTAAAGTCCTCCCCTCATCTTCGCCCTCTTCTAAAAAAATCTCTTATGCTCTCCACTGTTTTTATCTGCCTTTTCTGTTGGCTTCAATGTTTCGCCAATGTCTTCTGGCGCAAAAACTTTCTCCTCTGTCTTGGTTGCACTTATTCCGCTTTTGGTTTTCCCCATCCCAACGGCTTCACTCTCGAGCCACAGTTTATGGGCAATCTTCTTCTCGCCCCCGCCCTCCTCTCTCTAAAATCTCTCTCGGGAATCCGCGGACGCCGACTCTCCATTTTTATCATCTCTACCCTTTTTCTGACTTTTTCTCGTGGCACAATTTTTTCCTTTATCTTCGCCCTCCCCGCCTTTATTCTTACATCAAAAAAATCCAAATCACTCCTAAAAATCCCTCGAGTAATCATCACCTCTTTTCTTATTTCCCTTCTCGCGCAAGGATTTTTTGCTCAATTCTCCCCTGTGAACACTACTTTTTATGACGGTATTCGAGCCTCCATTTCCCAGCTTTCTCTCAATAAAATCAATCTCCCTTCTCTTAATTCCTCACAGGCTATCTTGCCGGAAGATGATTCCCCCAAAACTCTCTCCGAAATATCCGAGCAAAAAATTTCCGCTGACCTACACGATAATATTGGTAACCCAAGCTCCTCTATTGACTCAGAAAACGCCGAATCAGTCTCCGCGAATCATCCTTCCGACTCGCCCAACTTTGATGGTTACGTCCCTGAATCCACCAATATCCGTCTTCGCCTCAGCGAACTCGCTCTCGATCGGTGGAACGATGATCCATTTTCCCTTATATTTGGTGCTGGCGCCGGCTCCGCCGGCGCCAGTCTCTTCGAGAAATTCCCCTCCGAGCTTGGCACTCCTAAGGAAATCGTCCAAAATGAATATGTCTCCCTCCTTCTCGAACTAGGCGTAATTCCCTACTGTATAATATTCTTCCTAATTGTCAAGTTCCGCAAAGCCCTTCGTAAGAAATCCCAAAAACTTCCCCTTATTCTCGCTTATGCTTTCTCTCTCCTCTTTTTCTCCGGCCTTCCTAACGCCCTCCATATCTACCTTCTCCCCTTCCTCCTCTAAGCTTCAAGATTCTCTCATTGCTGTTATTGTGAAGAGAAATTACTTCTTCTTTTCTCCAAATACCAATTTCTCATAAAAGGTATAATTTAGTACCATTACTACGCAGGTCATTAAAACATAAACCCCTGTACTTTTGACAATCTCATAATCCAATGGTATATTAAGCCATGAAATTATCGAAAACGCAAAATCATAAATTCTACTAAAGAATACTAATCCAAAGAACCATAATATCACCGGTCGCACTCCTGTCGCCATTAAAATATTCCAGCCAAAGAACCACGCCACCCCATATTTTCGCGGCTTCCTTGCCTTCCAAGTAATATTATTATGTGCAAAATATGCTACAATTGTGGCCAATACCCCAGAAATCATACCCGCTACACTCGCCCCGTCTGCATTTCCGTTATAAAAAACCTGAAGCACAATATTATAAATCAAAAAATCTAACACTGTCAGCGCTGCCCCCACCGCTGCAAAAGTCACCACTTTCTTCCCTGATACTATCTCGTCCTTCGCTTCTTCCTCGCTAGGCTTTGTCGCCGGTTCCTGTGCTTTTTCTTTACTCATTAAACTCCTTTCTTAGCCACCCATCCGCCGGCCCCGCCGACATTAATAAAATTAAATATCCCTGCTCTCTCCATTTGTGTAATTTCTCTGCTAGCGCATCCCCGAGCTCTGCCACCTCCCCAACGGCTGAATTTTCCAGACTGGCAATAAATTCATCTGGCGAAATTACCGAAAGCTTTGGATTTTCCCGCGTAAGAAATGTCGGTAGCCAATATAATTTCGAAATCCCCAGAAATGCCTCTCTGTATTCCGCAAAAACCTCATGTTGCCGTGTGTTTTGATGTGGCTCATAAACCGCTACTACCCCAGAAAGCCCACGCAAAGACGCCTCTTCCTTCGCCATCTCCACTGTTGCTCGAATTTCCTCCGGATGATGCCCATAATCCGAATAAACTCCCTCCGCAATCTTCTCAAATCTCCGCCCCGCCCCTGGAAATTCATTCAAAATCTCCACCAGTTGAGTTGCATCAACTTCCGGTTTCATCTCACGCACCGCTAAAAACGCCAACGCCGCATCCACTCTCCGCACTGTCCCTGCTAGCCGAAATTTCTCTCCCTTATAATCTTCTGCGTGCACTATTTTCCGACTCTGCCCCTCAAATTCCTTAAATGCCTGTCGATAACTCTCTCGCGTCGGATAAATATCCGGATGATCATAATCCACCACCGTCTCCACTGCTAACCACGGTGAAAAATGTAAGAAATTCCGGTCATATTCATCCGCCTCGTAAACCATAAATTCTGACCCCTTCGTATATTTTCCACTTTCAGAAAACGACAATGTTGTCCCTACTAAATACGAAATCGGAATCCCCAGTTTATGACACGCCCAAATAATCATCGCCGTCGTCGTTGTCTTTCCGTGTGTCCCTGCGACCGCTATTAGCTTTAGCCCCATTTCCCGAATCAGCTCCGCAATTAGTTCATCTCGCTTTGATATCTTAATCCTTAATTCTTTCGCTCGCTGAAATTCCACATTATCCTCCGTTATTGCGCTTGTATGTACGTACCATTCTGGTTTCACCTCATCCAAAAACTCCCCGTCTTGCTCCCCGATTTTTACCTGAATTCCCGCCTTAACTAATTCATCATAAACCGCGCCCCGAGAAAGATCACTTCCAAAAACTTCCATCCCTGCTTCTTTCGCCATAATCGCCAGTGGCCCCATCCCCGTTCCACAAATTCCCGAAATAAAAACCTTCATACCCAAATTATATCACAACCTCTTAAAATCTTGTATTTTTTAGAGACGTATGCAACGCATTACACGCCGGCGCAGTTTCATTCGTTGCGTATAAAATATAAGAGCGAACGCAGGCAATACCAACTCCCGCCAAGACGATAGTGAAAATTCGAAAAAGTATATCAAATCGCCGTACCTTCTGAAGTATTATTGGTAAAACAATTGTCAAAACCAGAATAAGCACTGTATTTAATCCTAACTGAAGCTGTTCATCTAGTCCCAGCTGGAGTGCAATTAAGGTTAGTCCAAGCGTTGCCGAAAAAGTTAAAACTGCCGGATTTATTTTATCATAAAAAGAATTCGTTTTTACTTCATTTTTACGCTTCGAGGAGAGAAATAGGGCAAAAATGGAAAATACTAAAGCACTAGCAAGGGTAACTATTAAATAAATCTCAAGCATTCCCGGACCAGAATAGCATTGCCACGGAAGAACGGCATAATAAATTGAAATCGGGAAAAATCCTAAATTAATCAAATCTGATATTGGTAAAGTATTGATAATTATCAGTCCGATAATCGCCGCGAGATAATAAATAATCGAATAACCAACAATAACTTTCCGTCCAGTTTCCGAATTCATAATCCAATTATAACAAAAGCTTAGTCCACCCGCAATAAATTTCACTCTCTCCATTTTAGATATTATTTCTTCATCCGTGTTATAATATCCATATGGATGAAAAAATTTCAGCAATCAAATCTTGGCTAGGTACCGGTTCAATCGATATTTTTGGTCTCCCCATGAGCGGAAAAGACACAGTCGCCGTTCAGCTTGCCGAACTCCTCGGCGGAAAAATGCTCTCCTCCGGAATGATAATTCGCTCTATGGAAAAGGAAACTCATAAACCTCTTTCCGCTTCTGGAAATCTTATTCCTTCTGATGTTTTTGCTAATTGGGTTCTCCCTTATTTTTCCCGCCCCGAACTAAAAGATTTTCCACTTATTCTTTCCTCAGTTGGTCGATGGTCGGGCGAAGAAGACGCGGTGATGAATTTTGCTGAACTCGCTGGTCATCCGATAAAAGCTGTTATTCTTCTAAATATCTCCGAAAATGACGTAACAAAGCGCTGGGAACTTGTTCACGCCACTGGCACTCGCGAGGCTACTTCATCCGAAGAGCGTGCCGACGATAAAAAAATTGAAACTTTCCAGGTTCGCCTCGATGAATTTCGTAAAAAGACCCTTCCTGTTATTCTGCATTACCGCTCTCTCGGTCTCCTTGTCCAGGTTGATGCTGACGCTCCCCGCGAAGTCGTAATGAACTCCGTTATTGACGGCCTCTACGATTTTATTACCCCAAAAGACGCTTCCGCCTAAAATCCTCCCAGCAATAATTTATCACTAAATCCAAATATCGCCCTTCAGCGGCTTAAACTTATATCTCTGGCTCGGCCTATATCCACTTTTTGTATTGATTGGCTCGCCAACTTTCTCACAGTATTTAACTATCCTTTTCCTAAAATTAGATTTATCAACACTACGGTCTTTTATTAGTTCATACACCATTCTAACATCCTCAAGCGTAAAACTAGACCCCATAAACTTAAATATCGTGTCAGTATTATCAATACTATTCCTAATCCGCTTATAGCTAATTAGTAAACTCATAATAACTCTATTAATCTCAGAATCTTCGGTAGCAATTTCGTGGATATATTCAATATTATTATTTTCCTCAATTTCCAAAGTTTGATATTTATACTCCTTATTATTAAGTATGATTAAACTATTATTTTTAACTTCAAAATCAACAAGCTTATAATTCTGTTTTAGCTCATCTACATACTCAATATTTGTTATTCCTAAATAAATAATATCAATCTCATCCCTGTAATCCATTGCATATACCTGTTCTAAGTGAAAAAAATCAGTTCCGATAATATCCGCTAATTGCTCCCGAACCTGTTTTTTTAAATCGCCCTGCTGAGCAATAATTTCAGGAAGCTCATCCTTCTTATCCACTAAAACCTTCAGCCGCTTAATTTCATTTTTTCTTATATTGTCATTCTTTTCACTATCCAATACAAATACGCAACTTACCAGATTTACTCGCATAATTAACTAACTCCTTACTAATAGTCTTAGAAATTTCCAAAAGAAACCGTGCAAAACTTTCAAAATCCAAATAATTCGTTACTCCGACTTTCTTCCGTTTTAAACATTCTATATTATATTTTAACTTCTCTTCTGAAATTTTGCAATTATACTTTGCTAAAATTTCCCCTAATCTCTCGACATCTAGTCCAAATCTTTCCATAAGTGGATAACTTAAAATGTCATAGTCTATATAAATTTTACCGTCCAAAAATATATTCCTACCAGGATATATTTTTCCTAAATAATCCTCTAGATAATGTTTATCTAATAATAAATGTGTAAGATAGCCGAGTTTTAAATCGCCAATAATCTCCATATTTTCTATGAAATAATCTATATCCGGAACCATATAGGCGCCACTCTCCACCTTATGATGACTGTTTGTCACATCAATAATATCAGGAAGCAGATTCCCCCGGATAAAATCATCACTATTTAATCCTAATCTTCTTGTGACCTCTCCCGCCACGGCCATATGCGCGCTAATACTTGGCATAATTATCAATCGCCTTCCTAACCTCTAATAATTGTTCATTTATTCCTAGTCCCGTACAATCAATACAATATAGTTTTCCATGCAACATACCCTTATCTCGCATATATTCATAGGTTTGTTTATATAATTTATTATATTCGTACGTATCTAGATCAAAATCAGTTATTTTTCCTCTTGAATACACCCTTCTTAATAATTCTTCTCGGTCATTATTGACCAAAAACAATAATAGCTCGTCGTTATCAATTAAAAACTTTTCGTATTTTTTCGCTCTTTCAGTCATCGGTATTTCAAAAAGCATGTTTGCGGATATCACCCTAGATTCTCTGTCCTTACAAACTATACCCTGTTCTAATAATCCCTTAATTGTCAATGATTTGCCAACCGCATCTGTCCCTTCTAGAATTATCCCCACTTTTTTTACAAAACCATTATAAATATTTTTATTCTGATACCCAGCTATATTTGTCACCTCTATAAAGCCTTTAGGTATTTCATATTTACCTAAATCACCGCCCGACACTTCGACCATAGTAAACTTATTTGGCTTATCAAAATCATCAACATCAATCTGATAACTACCATCACTATAAGTTCTTCTCCGTTTCTTTACGTATCTTTTTGTTTTATCTAAAATATTATTAAACTCTTTTTCGCTGATTTTATCTACAGTAGTCACATTTTCCATTTTAAGATTTTTTGTATATTCCAATCCATCAGCTGTTACATATTTTCTATATTTATATTCATTATAAAATGTTTGAATTATATAAACATCCTCTTTTGCTTCTAAGTTTTTCAGGTATTCGTTCAGATATGTTCTATTCGTAGAAATGAACTTTTTCTCTCTATTATCAATCTTTCCATACTTCATTTTCATTTTAATTGTCACCTAATTTATTAATATAATTTATTATTTCATCTTCATCTTCTATGAATTTAATTTCCACATTACTATTCAATTGCTTGCAAGTTAATATCGGAAACCAGTATTCCCCCTCAACTTCATAACTCGTTATTTTCGGATCGCAGAATATAACTATTCTTTTCTGTTTAAAAGCCGCGTATATAATTTCCGTTACCGATGCAATTGCCGAATACTTAGTTAAATTTGCTACTACTATATCGCAATTATCTATTTGTTTCAATTCCTCACTTACTACATTTTCACAAACAGACTTATTTTTATCCTGCTTTTCATAATAGAAGCCTCCAACATACATAACATTCTTATTATTTTTTATAGCTACTCCATCAGAAGCATAAACCGTATCTCTGACATTTCCAACAATCTTGCTTCGCACATCATCTTTTAACATTTCCAGTACATTATCTTCATTAATCATCTCATGCCTAACTTTATATGTGCCAGAATAAAATAGTTTAATCATTTTTTGCCTCCTTCATAATTTTATTCCAATTTATATAAGACCCTATCGCCATAAATATCCAGACAATATTCAGCGTAAACAGATACAACGCTTGATCAGGAAGAATAAAATATTCAACCGCGTAAAATATGTCATTAATGAGCCAGATAATCCAAGTATCTATTTTCTTTTTCATCATATAATAAGTTGCAACTAAACTAGACATAGTCGTAAATGCGTCGAGTATCGGCAGCGGATCGTCTGTATTTTTAAGTGTGACACTTAAGATAGCCGTCCCCAGTGTAATTAGCGAAATGTAAATTATTCTTTCTCTTGCACTTGCCGCAGTTATTTTATTCGATTCTTTATTTTTACCCCAAAGTATAAAACCTACTATACCCATTACGAGATAAATACTATTATTAACTATATCTCCATACAAATGATTTATGGTTGAAAATATTATTAAGAAAAGCATCTGCAGGATATAAAATATCCAGTTGCTCCGCTTATTAAGCATTGCTAATATCCCTTGTATTAGCCCTAATATTGTAGCTCCTATTTCATAGAACATTATTTTTCTCCTTACATATAGTATGCTACACCATAAGTAATTCACTGTCAATAGTTTTGTGGTATTTTTTACTATAAGTCATTATTTTACTCTATAAAATCAATGTGAGCATAACTTATCCCCTCTTTTATGGGGATTATTTCGAGATTAGAATCCGCCGAGATATCCATTGATATTTCGTAGCTAAAATTGTTCAGATGGGTATTTTCTCTTACTACCATACTCTTTAATAAGCAAATGATATTTTGAGAATGAGAGCCGACAAGTTGGTATTTTCTTCTGTCGAAGTGCGATATATAATCGAGCGAGACAGAAAAAATGCCGAATTGT
>JAUNQQ010000004.1:0-3614 GCA_030536095.1 Candidatus Saccharimonadota bacterium | reverse complement strand
TCTCCATCCATCATCGCCTCATGAAGTTCTGACATATAAACTAACTGTGTCTTCTCTCCGTGAAAATTCTCTAAAAGAATATAGGCAAAATAATCAATCGCCATACGTGCAATATCCAAGGTGACTTTCATCATCCGTGGCAACGTCCGATAATCCTCCAGAAAATGCGGTGCATTCTCGATAATTTCCGGATTAAACATCGTTGGTACAATTTCCTGACAAGCCTTCAATTCCTGTTCGAGCTCCCGCTTCCATTCCAGAAAAGCTTCAAGGTCTACTACCTGCCCATCTATCTTATCAACATCCAGTAAAATCTGAGCAATCTCTTTTTCTGTCGCCCGAATATCATCTCGAATTCCAGAAATCGGAGCGTAGATCCATAATGCCTCAAGAATCGCATCTAAGACTTCTATGTCCATAGCTAATTCCGTCGTCTTAGATGTTGCCATCTCGTCCATCTTTGTTCCTTTCTCAAAGGTCCAACAACTTAGCTTATTCTACCATGTATAATAATATTTGTCAATCAGCGACCATAAGGCGCCATAAATTAAAAATCCCCACCTCTAAAGAAGTGGGGAAAAGGTTTAACTATCCGAGCAGAATTATTCTTCCGCTAACCGCCGAATCTCCTCAGCAACCTCCGCGGCATACTGCCGCGCCTTTGTAAGTCGTCTTATGAGCAGTTGCGCCGTCTCCTCATCGGAAAGGACGGTTCTCTTCTCATTGAACTGCTCGCCGTTCTTACCTTCGGGGTCAACGGCATAAAGCTGGCACTCCCGCGCCAACTTCGGCAGATTTCCCGCCGCCTGCATTTCCTCAATCCGTTGAACCGCCTCATCCGTCAGTTCTTTAGCGGATTTAGCTAAGGCTTCCGCGACAAACAATGTGTTCGCGTCGATCGTCATCCATCGCTTCGCGCTTCCGTAGGCCATCACCTCCAGCTTTCCCTCGCTATCCTTCATCTCTATCTCCGGTATTATCTGGCGATAATCCTTCATAATAGCCTTTATCTCCCGAGGAAACTCATATAGCTCCCTCGCTCCGAGACCACCTTCGAGGCGCGAGGCCAAGTCGATAATCTTGGCGGTAATCCCCCGAATTTTTCGCTGGATTCCCTCCAGCTTTCCCAACCTTTCGGTCTGGAGATTGACGCAATCCAACAATTCAATCTTTCGCGCACTAAAATCGGACATAAAACAAAACCTTCTTTCTCAAAAGTCCGCCCACATTACCTATATAATATCATATTATAAAAGATTTGTCCAGTCTTTTTTAATAAAAACACAAAAACGCAAATCTAAATCCCTAGCGACTCATCCGATAATGGTTTATCAGAAAATGGTTCTGTATATTCGTCAAGTCCATTCAGCTCCTCCATATAATGCTTAAGGTATTCATCCAAAACCTCCTTTGTTACCTCCCCCGAATCTGAAAACTTATAATCTTCCTGTTCCGGCTCATTTTTAATCTCCTCCTCATCCGGCAAAAATCCTGGCCTTGACCGATCAAGATAAATATCGCCTGACTTATGATAAACCAACACACTAATTCCCGTCGTTAAAACCGCAATTCCCACCGCAATTACCCCGAGCAAAATCAGATTATTTTTTTCCCCCTCTTCCCCTAACTGTTCATTCGCCTTCGTCTCGGGTTTTTTCTCGCTCTTATCGCCGTCGGGCTTTTCCTTATTTTTTACCATCCAATCCCTCCTCAACTTTTTTCACCGCCGTATAATGATTTACTAAATTTGTCCGAATCGACTTTACTGTCGCCTTCAGCGTCATTCGTTTCTGTCTCGTCGCCTTCAATTTCTGATAAAACTCCTCTGGTTTTTCCTGACAATTTATATTTATCAGCTCCTCTAGCTCCTGGCTATAACTCGTAAACTGTGACGAAAAATCCTGCCTCATCCCTAAGACATTTGAATATAAACTCGTAATTGTCGCATTTGGTTTCCCTTCTTTTGTCAGCCGAACATTCATCGGTGAAATATAATCCGAGATAAAAGTTTCATATTTTGCCCCGAGAAACGCCCTCGTTCGCGAATCAGACTTCTGGACAGTTTTCAACGTTTGTTTTATAGTATTACAACTCTGCGAAATCGCCCCCTTCTGTTCATCCGAAAGTTTCCCTTCCTCCGCAAAAACCGGTTCCATAAAAATCATTCCCAGACACATTATTCCAACTAACACTTTTCGCATAATCTGATTATATCATAACTCCCCGCTAATCTGTATCTTGACTTTTTTGAAAAAAGTGATACAATAAAGACATGGAAAAGTCCACACTCCCCATGATTGGGATTACTGAATATATTGAGGTTGAGAATATAAAGCTACCCGCTAAGATCGATACAGGAGCTGAGACTTCTGCGATTTGGGCGAGTAATGTGAAGATTCTCCCAGATAAGACTCTCGAGTTCACTCTTTTTGATGAAAAATCGGAGCATTATACTGGTAAAAAAATTCAGAAGAAAAACTACGGCGTAAATATTATTCGCAGCAGTAATGGTCATGAGCAGGTTCGTTATCGCGTTCAGCTTGATGTAAAAATTTCCGGCGTCGAGTTTACGACCGATTTTACTCTTGCCGACCGCAGTAAAAACCAGTTCCCAGTTTTAATTGGCAAAATCGCCCTCTCTGGTCGTTTTCTAATTGACCCCTCTAAGACCGCGATTCAGCTCGCCAAAAATCCCGATCGAACTTCCGCTCTTGAGCGCGAATTTAAGGATGACCCACACAAATTTCATGATAAATATAAACCAAGTTTAGGAGATAAGAAATGAAAATCGCTATTCTGTCAAATGGTCCGGGGAATTACTCCACGAAACGTCTAAAAGAAGTCGCCCGTGAACGTGGCCATAAAGTTGATATTATAAAATATAAAGACTGCTATATTTCCCTCGATGATAAACATCCTGATGTTTTTTATAAAGGTGAAAAACTTACTGGTTATGATGCAATTCTTCCCCGCATTGCGAATTATATGACAAAATACGGCTGCGCCATTGTCCGTCAATTCGAGATGCAGGGAATTTGGACTGCCGCTAGCTCAATTTCCATTACTAGAACTCGCGATAAGCTCCGCTCTGCTCAGCTTCTCGCTAAGGCTGGTGTTGATACCCCAAAGACATATGTCTCCCGGAACTCCGCCGATATCGATGACCTTCTTGACAAAGTCGGACTTCCTGTTATTATAAAAATGGCGATGAGCACTCACGGTAACGGCGTCGTTCTCGCTGATACTCGTAAGGCTGCTAAGTCCACCCTCCAGGCATTTTATCTCTATAATACCGACGGTACCAGTATTATTCTTCAGGAATACATTAAAGAATCCGCCGGCACTGATATCCGCGCTTTCGTTGTCGGCTCTCGCGTTGTTGCTAGTATGCAGCGCCAATCTCTCGATGATGATTTTCGCTCAAATCTCCACAAAGGCGGTGCCGGTATTCCGGTAAAACTCACTGATGCCGAGAAGCGCATGGCGATTCGTGCAGCAAAGGCTATGGGTATGCATATCTGCGGGGTAGACCTGATGCGCAGTGATAAGGGCCCACTCGTTCTCGAGGTGAATGCTTCTCCTGGTTTTGGTATCGAGAAGATTACCAATCGCGA
>JAUNQQ010000003.1:10429-23345 GCA_030536095.1 Candidatus Saccharimonadota bacterium | reverse complement strand
TTTCTAGGGCGAACTTCTTCGTCTGTGGCTGCAGTGCTCGGAGGCAGGGCATTAAGCCCAACATCAAGGTGGGGCTTTTCTTTTTATAAAAGAAAAGCCCCAACGAAAAGAAAAAGAATTATGAAATTTTTTACTGGCGGAGCTAGCAAAAAATTTTGTTTATGACGTGCCGAATGGCGCGGATTGTTATTTCTTTGAATTTCATCCCTAGAAATCGTTTTTAGTTTTTTAGATTGGGATTATTGGGGTATGATATAATAAAAATATGAAGAAAAAGGCGAGTGTTTTGTGGGTGGATTTAGAGATGACGGGATTGGAGGTGGAGCGGGATCGGATTCTTGAAGTGGCGGCGATTGGGACGGATTGGGAATTTAATGAGATTGTGCGGATGGAAGGGGTAGTGAAAGTTCCGGAGGAGCTGATGAAAGAGCGGATGGTGGGGGAATTTTGGGAGAAAAATGCGAAAGCAAGAGATGGGCTGATGAAGCAGAATAAGAAGGGGATTTCGACGGAAGAGATGGACGAAAAATTGCGGAAGTGGATAGATGAGAGTTTTGTGGAGAGTGCGATTACGACGGATCCGACATATCAGGGAAAAATTATTCTGGCGGGGAATTCGGTTTATAATGACAAGAAGTTTATAGAGAAGGAATGGCCGTTAGTTTCGGAAAGGTTGCATTATCGGATGCTGGATGTGAGTGCGTGGAAGGTGGTGTTTCAGGCGAGAAATAAGTTTTTTACGAAGAAGGAAGAACATCGGGCGATGGATGATATTCTGGGGTCGATTAGTGAGCTGAAGTATTATATGGAGAAAATAAAATGAATAAGTTTTTAGATGAGATGGAAGGGGTGAAGATTTCGCGAGTAGAAAATGGGAAGGCGTATTTAGTGGAGCGGGAAAAGACGATTGAAGTGCGAGTTCCGAAGGAATTGAAAGAGTTTTTGATTGAGAAATATGAGACGGTGATGGAAAGTCGGTATTTTGGGAGGGGGGGAGTGGAGATTGTTTTGGGGCAGATGGAGGAGGAAGAGATACGAGATTTGGTAAAAGTGAGTAGGGATTTAACCGAAAAAGAATAATAAGATTTAATTTTGTATTTTTTATTCTCTTAGATATGAAGAGTGAGCTGATTTATATAGGGTTTTATTAGGGGAGTTAGTAAGAATTTTTTAGGATTTATTTTAGAATTATTATGGTTTGGAGTTTTAAAAGGTGGATTATTTTTTATTATCTAATGTTTTTTGATAAAATGAAAAAATATGTGATATAATGTAGGTGTTATTAAAAGAGTGTGGGCCAAAAGCCCAAAAGGAGGATGATGAAAACAAGGAAGCATAGAATTTCTTGGTCACGACTCGTGGTGGCGAGTGTTACAGCGGGATTAACGCTGGCAAGTCCGCTGGGGACGGGGTTGGTCGAAGATGTATTTGCGACAACAGTGAATGATGCTGATATGTGCGTTAATACGGTGAATGAGGGGTGTAATGACGCGGTGGTTTATAGTTATAATGGTGAAAGCGACACCTATACTCTGAATGATAATATTGAATTTGGTACGGGAAAAAGTATTAGGATTACTGGTAGGGAAAAAACGACGTTAGACTTAAACGGAAAAACCGTGACGGGCGCGATTAAGGTAATGGGCGGGGCGCTGACGATTAAGAATGGAATAATAAATGATAATGCTGGGTATGGGTTGTCGGTTTTTAATGAGTCGGTAGTTACGTTGGAAGACGTAAATGTAACGGTTGATTCTGGGGATGGGGGCGATCGAGGAGTGTATGTTTTTGGCGGAGCGATAGTAAATTTTGGCAAGGGGACGACGATTAAGTCAGATGCGTATGGATTGGATGTCGAAGGCGCAGAGGTGAATATTGATGGCGCGACAATTAAGGCGGAAAGCGAAACGAATGATACTTATGGCATAGTTGGATGGGGAAAAGCGGCCGTAACATTAAATAGCGGAGAGATTGTTTCAACGAACGGTTATGGCATAAGTGGAAACGGAAATCTTTCGGAGCAGGGTGCGCAGTTTACGGTGAATGGTGGTTCAATTACAGCAAGCGAGACGGGAATTTATCTACCGACGTACGATGGTGTAAGTGAGATTACGGGTGGAGAGATTATTGGTGGAATGACGGCAGTTGAGATTCGGGCGGGAAGCCTGGATATTTCGGGTGGAATTCTGACTTCAACTTCGACAACTGACCCGACGAAAAGTGCGGCGAATGGAAATGGCACGACAACGGATGGAGCGGCGCTCGCGGTTGTGGAACACACTACAAATGATGACATTCATGTAAATATTTCCGGCGGAACGTTTAAGGGTGTAGCGTCAGTGTTTGAGGCGAATCCGCATGGGATGGAAACGATTCCGGAAATTACGGTTTCAGATGGAACTTTTCAGGGCGTAGTTTTTGCGGAAGATATAGAAGAGATTTTAGAAGGTGGGAATTATGATAAGGCGCCGGAAGCGAAGTATATTAAGGACGGATTGGATGCATATCAAAATTCGGCGAAAACGTATGATATTTTGGATACGCAAGAAGATAAAACTGGGGAGGAGTTGGAGTTAGCGACTGGTGAGACGGTGGAATTGGAAAATGTTTATGGCGATGAGTTTGCGGATTACTTGACTTATGAGAGTGCAGATACGAATGTAGCGACCGTTAAAGACGGAATAGTGACAGCGGTAGCATCGGGCGAGACGACAGTGTTTGTGAAACTGGTTGGAGTAAAAGCGACTTATGTGGCGAGTTATGCGACAAAAGTTTATGCGGTTATTGACGACGGGGAAGAAGATGTTGAGCTGAATGTAAATGGTGGACAGTGGTATGATGGGGAAATAGACGCGGATGTGCGAGAGAATGGGGAATGGGAGAGCATTGATGCGAATGTGGCAACAGTGAATAAGGGGACAATTACGCCGGTAGCAGCAGGAAATACAGACGTTATAGTGAAATATGGTTTGCAGATGAAGACCTATCACGTGACGGTAAAGTCAACATTTAGTAAAGCGGAACTTGATGATGAGACGGTCTATGTTTATAACGGAGAAGCAAAGGAAGCGACAATCAAGGTGTTGGGAGCGAGTGGGGAAACGGTGAGTGCAGATTATTATGATGTTACTTATGAAGATAATGTTAATGCAGGAACGGCGACGGCGACGGCGGTAGTGAATGAAGCTGGTGAGGCGGCGGGATATAGAAGCGGAAGCACGGCGAGTACGACATTTGTAATTGAGAAAGCGACTTCGACTCAGGAAGTGACGGTGGTGGGGTTGGAGTATAATGGCGAAGATCAGGAATTAGGAGAACTGACGACTGATAATGATGGAACGGTAGAGTTTAGTTTGGACGGTGAAAGCTGGGGAACGGAAGCTCCGAAGGCAGCGGAAATCGGTCAATATACGGTCCATTATCGGATTTCGGGTGGAGAGAATTATAATGATGTTTCGGAGACGACATATGCGGCGACGATTATGGCAGGACCGTTCTCGGTCGAACTAGTGACAAATGACGAATATGATCAGAAGCATAATATCCGGACAGAATTAGAGGGGAGCGCGATTTTGGATGAGACTTGGACGGTAGAAGACGAGAGCGTTGCGACGATTAGTAACGGAATCATCTACGCGAAAGCAAAGGGCGAGACGAAGATCAGCACGACTTATAATGGCGTGGAAGTAAAGTTTGACGTAGTGGTGACCGAGGCAAAAAGTGCAGAAGATGCGGGGGAATTTGAGATTTCTGATACGTCGGCGTTACCGGAATGGCAAGATTTAGAGGTCGATCCAGAGAATGGACGTTGGGAGAGCGAAAATGAAGAAGTTGCAGTTGCGCAGGGAAATACTATTACAATGGTTGGGCCAGGGGAAACAATAGTATGGTATTACTTTGGAAACGTAACCAGGAAATATAATGTTAAGGTAACGGAACAGATTATAGCGGTAGATGGTGAGGGTGAATTAGCGTTTGATTATGATTATGACGATGAATTGGAGTATAACGGTGAGAGCCAGAAGCCAGAGCTGACGTTGACAGCGCCAGATGGGACGGTCTTAACGAACAGTGAAGATTATTGGACGGAAATTCGCTATTATGCAGACGAGGAAGATTATGATAATTATGAAGTACTAGAAGGTGCGACGGATGTAAAGAGCGAGGGGAGTTATGCGATTTATGTCGAAGGAACGGGGAAATATACCGGAAGTATTCGGATGTGGTTTAGAGTTAAGCCGGTAGATATTGCAGAATTTACGGTGGTTGCATTAAATGCAGAATATACGGGAGAGGAGATTGCGCCGGAAATTACCGTGACGGATGGAGATGGGAATGAGCTTGAGCAGGGAACGGATTTTACCTATGTGATTAATGGTGAGGATGAGACGGAGACAGAGGTAGACAAATATACGATTACTGTGACGGGCCAGGGAAATTACATTGGGACGAATGTGGTTGATTGGGAAATTACTGAGGTTGAACAGATTATTGAGAATGGTGCATATACAATTAAAAGTGCAGTAGATAATAGTTTTGTGTTAGATATTGCAGGTGGCTCGACGGCGAATGAAGCGAATGTTCAGGTTTATAAGTCGAATAATACTGTGGCGCAGAGATACTTGATTGAATATGCGGGAAAGGGGTATTACTGGATTGAGAATGTTCGGTCGGGACATGATTTGGGTGTGTCGGATACGAACATTAAGGATGGGGTGAATGTGGTGCAGTATGATTATCGGAAAATTGAAACATTGAGAGATGACGCTCGTGTTCTTTGGAAAGCGGAAGAAGTCTCGGATGGGGTATATATATTTAAGTCGGCGTTGGGAGATTACTATCTAAATCTAAGTGGTGGAAAAGCGGCGAATGGAAAAAATGTTCAGGTCTATCATAATGATAATACGAACGCGATGAAATGGGGACTAACGAAGGATGAAACGTTTACGGGTGAAGATAGCGAGGCGGTTGAAGATAGGGGTATGTATGAGTTTGTATCAAAGGTGAATGATAGTTCAGCACTGGATGTTGCGGGTGGAACTACAAAGAATGGAGCGAATATACAGCTTTATCACAGCAATGGAACGGGAGCGCAGAGGTTTAAGGCGGTTCAGCTTAATAACGGTTATTACGTGCTGGTAAATGCGAATAGTTTGAATACGGCCGATGAGAAAGTCCTAGATGTTGCGGGCGGAAGCACAAAGAATGGAGCAAATGTGCAACAGTACGAATGGAACGGAACACCAGCACAACAGTGGAAGATTATAGATAATGGAGATGGGACAGTTTCGCTAATGTCAAGGGCAAATGGAAAGTATCTGGATGTCGCTGGGGCGGGAGCAAAAGACGGAACGAATGTTCAGATTTATGATGGAAACGGAACGAAGGCGCAGAAATTTACCGTGAGACGAGTAGAGGAATAAAAACTCTTGGAAGTGAGCCGGCTATAAATCCCCCCGAGGGGGGGATTTTTGTATGTCGGCTAGATGCGAGGAGATAAATGATTAGATAGGGGAAAATGTGGTATAATTAAGGTATGAAAAGTGAGAAGATTGCGGTTTTGGTGCCGTGTTATAACGAAGAAAAGACGATTAAAAAAGTGGTGGAAGATTTTCGGAAGGTTTTGCCGGAAGCGGTGATTTATGTTTATGATAATAATTCATCGGATAAGAGCTATGAGATTGTCGAGAAGATGGCAAAGAAAGGGGTCTTAACGAAAAAGGTAGTGCTTAGAAAAGAGCCGAGGCAGGGGAAGGGGAATGTAGTGCGACAGATGTTTCGGGAGATTCAGGCGGATTGTTATATCATGGTGGATGCGGATGATACTTATCCGGCGGAGAGTGCGAGGGAAATGAGTGAGTTGGTGCTTTCTGGACAGGCGGATATGGTGGTGGGGGATAGATTATCGACGACATATTTCTCAGAGAATAAGCGGCCGATGCATAATTTTGGGAATAAGATTGTGCGGTGGTTAATCCGGCGATTATTCCAGAATGATATTCATGATATTATGACGGGATATCGAGCGTTTTCGCGGGAATTTGTGAAAGGATTTCCGGTTTTGTCGAAGGGATTTGAGATTGAGACGGAGATGAGTATTCACGCGGTAGATAAGAATTATCGGATTGTGGAGATTCCGATTGAGTATCGAGATCGGCCGGAGGGAAGCGAGTCGAAATTGTCGACTTATACGGATGGATTGAAAGTTTTAAAGACGATTGGAGTGTTGTTTGCGGAATATAAACCACTGAGGTTTTTTACGATTCTTGCGGTGATTTTTGGAATTATCGGATTGGTTTTGGTTTGGCCGGCTTTTTCTGAGTATTTTCAGGCTGGTTTTGTGACGAAGATTCCGAGATTAGTAGTGGGATGCTTTTTGATTTTGTTTGGACTATTGGATTTTGTGACGGGGTTGATTTTACAGGTGATTAATAAGAAGGACCGGCAAAGATATGAAATCTTAATGAACCTGACTAAAAACGATTTCTAGAGCGAATTCCTTCGTCTGCGACTGCGAGGCTCGGAGGGCAGGGCGATAAAGCCCAGCCCGTCCTCGCTTCTCGTCGCATCCTCGGACTTCATCTCTAGAAATCGTTTTTGTATTTGTTGTATGATATAATATGAGATATGAGGAAGTTTTTGGCGGGTGTGTTTGGGATTTTTTGGGGGATTTTGTTGGTAATCGGAAGGCAGTTGGAAAATAGTTCCGAGATTAAATGGGATGTTTTTACTATTCTTAAGATTTTAGTGGTAAGCGGTATTGTGGGGGTGTTGATGAATTTATGGTTAGGTAGGAAAAAGGAGAGTGGTAAAGGGAAGATTGGAAAGAGATTAGAGGAATGGGGTGAAAAAGTTGGAAAAATGGAAGAGCTGAAAATTATGGGGATTTTGGTGATTCCGTTAGTAGTGGTTTGGCTGGTGGCTTTTCCGGGAGTGTTTGGATATGATACGATTTTTCAGTTGCGACGGTGGACGAGTGGAGTCTATGATACGCATTATCCAATTCCGTTTATCTGGTTGATGGGTGGATTTATTAGTCTTGGAGAGACGATTTTTCAGAGTCGAGAGATTGGGTATGCGGGATTGATTTTATTGCAGATTTTGGCAGTAGCGTTAGTGGAGGCGAAAGGACTAAAGTATTTTTATGAAAGAACGAAAAATGGAAAAGTAATTTTTATTTTAATGATATTTTTTATGACGCATTTACCGCTTTTGGTTTTAAGCGTGTCTGGATGTCATGATGTATTGTTTGGTGTGTTTTTTGCGGGTTTTTTGTTGGGGATAACAAAATGGGTAAATGAAGAGAGAGTGAATATTTTATTGATGATTTTGTTGGGATTTTTGATGGGGATTTTTAGAAGTAACGGACTATTTGCGATGATGCCGATGGTGGTGATAGGAGTAATAATACTGCGTGGGAGAAGAGGAGAATTTTTGGGAATAATGAGTTTAATTATTGGTAGCATAATGATTTTTAATGGACCGATTTTGGATAGAATGGGAGTAAAAAAGCTGAGTTTATGGCACGAGAGTATGAATTTGCCGGTAATGCAGATGACGCGAAGTTATGTGATGAATAGAGGGATTTGGACCGAGAAAGAAAGAAAAGCGTTTGAGAATTTTTATCCGAAGTGTGATTTTGAATATTACCGAAAAGACCAGGGGATATCGGATAATTTTAAGAAATGTGCAAATGATAAATATATGGCGGATAATTTTGGGGATTATTTAGGATTATGGATGAGGATTGGAATGAAGGATTTTCAGAATTATGCGGAAGCGATGGGACTACTCGATTTAGGGGTTTATTACCCATGGAAAAAATATCCAGATACGAGGATTTATCATCCGTGGGCAGAGTGGAAATGGACAAAGGATGAGCAAAATGGAATGGAAATTCGGCATTTAAGTGGAGATAATATCTTATCGAAAATAATTGGAAAAATGACGCAGGGAGGATGGTTTAGTAGGATTCCGATTTTACGAGTTTTGTGGGGAGGAGGGATTTTATTGGTGATTTTTACGATGATTTTAACAGAGGTGATTTATCGAAAAAAATGGAAGCAATTAGTCGGGATGAGTTTAGTGGCGGGGCTTTTAGTGACGATTGTCTTGGCGCCGGTGATAATTTTTAGATATATGGTGCCGGTAGTTTTGGTGATGCCGATAATTTGGATAGAAAGATGGAGTGTAAAGTGATTTTTTTGGGGGGTGTTGCGAGATGCGCTATGAGTTCGTGGTATAATATGTAGGTATGAAGATGATGTGTAGATTGTTAGAATTTGTTAGAAAAAGAAAAAAAGAAATATTATTTTATGGATGTGCGGTCATTTTATTTTATGGGATGTTTTTTCAGATTGATTTTGCGACAGATTCTTACTTTGAGTTTAGCCAGAATCCGGTGCGAGTTTTTCTTTCGAATGGGCGTTTTATTGGGGCGGGATTTTTTGCTTTAGTAAAAGAGTTGAACTTGTCAGATGGATTAATATATAAGATAAGTTTTTGCTTAGCGATTTTTTCAACTGTGGTGTCGATGATAATTTTGGATGAAATGATTAGGCGGCGAATAAAAAATAAAAATTTGGTAAGAATTTTGACGCTTTTAATAGTTTTAAATCCGTTTTTAATTGAATTATATTTGTTTTTAGAGAAAGGGGTTATGTGCTTGGGGATTTTATGCTCAATTTTAGCGGTGAAGTTTTTGGTGAATTTCTTAGAAAATAGAAATAAGAAAGATTTATTTAAAGCTATTATGGTACTTTTTTTGGCGGTAAGTTCTTATCAAGGAGTAATCGGAATATATTTAGTACTAATGGTGATACATATTATTTCGCAAAATAATGATTACCGTAAAAAGATAAAAGAAATAATTCTTGCGGGAGTAATTTATGTGTCAGTATCGATGATAAATATTGTGATTACGAAAATGTTAGGCTTTAAGAATCGGGCTGGAGGCGATATAGTTATTGGGGAATCATTGAAGAAAATTATTTCGGGGACGAAGGAGTTAATTGGAGGATTTAATTTGATGCCTGAAAATACATTTTTTTGGATGACGATTTTTACCGTAGGGATTATTGTAGCGTTGATTTTTAGAGCGAAAAAAGATAAATTGAAGAGACTGGGCGGAGTCTTTTTAGTTTTTATTAGTGCGGTGGCGGCGGCGGTTGCACCGCAGGTAATTTTGGCGACAAATTCGATTTTCATTTGTCCGAGATCGACCTACGCATATGGTGGGATTATTGGGTTAATAATGTTGATATTTTATTTAACGAGACGAGAGAAGGTGAGCTTCAGGGCGGAGAAAATTGGTATTATAGCAGGAATGATTTTTCTTGGGTTACAATTTTATGGAGCAACGAGAATTATAACTGACCACTATGAGACTATTGCATTGGATCGGGAGAGAGCTAAGCAAATTATTTCGATGATTCGGGATTATGAAAGTGAGAAGAAGATAAAGGTTGAAAAATTTGTGGTTAATGAGGATAGTCGTCGTCAAAAATCTTATGACGGAATTTTTGTTTCGAAAAATATTAATAATTCAGCATTTTGGCCGAATTGGTCGCAGGTTGAAATTATTGAATATTATAGTGGAGAGAAATATGATAAAGCTGAAGATAAAGATTTTAAAAAATTTTGTCGAGATCGAGATTGGGAGTATTTTGAGCGAGAACAGATTGAGTTTCAGGGAAATGTAGTGAAAATGTGTTTATATTAGGAAGAAGGATTTGAAATCTGAGTGGAAAATGTGGAAGGTAAGTGGTAGAATATGGATATGAAGAACAGGAAGGCTGTGGAGTCAGGTTGTGGCGGAAAAAAGAAAAATGTTTTGGCGGTGGTTTTGGCGAGTTTTTTGGTGGCGATAGTGACGATGGTGGGGATTTGTGTTGCGAAAAAAATAGTGCCGTTTGGAGAAAAATCTTTAGCGTATGTTGATGCGACAATTCAATATGTGGATTTTTTTAGTTGGGGAAAAGATATTGCAGAAGGAAAAGCCCAGATAAATTATGATTTGTCGAAAGTTTTAGGCGGAAATACGGTGGCAGTATTTAGTTATTATCTTACTTCGCCATTTTCATTCTTATTACTTTTGTTTAATAAAGATGATTTTCAGATTTATTTTACATTAATGATGATTTTGAAAGTTGGGCTTGCGGCGGCGAGTATGACGTGGTTTTTAAGAAAGAGAATTAATAAAATTCAGAATTATCAAGTAGTTGTTTTGGCGTGTGGATATGCGCTGAGCGGGTGGATGTTTTATAATTTTCAGAATCAAATGTGGATTGATGCGATGATTATGTATCCGTTATTATGTTATGAAGTGACGCGATTAGTACGGGAGGGAAGGGGGGCAAGGCTGGCGATTTTAACGACGGTAACATTGATAGTGAATTGGTATGCGGGAATAATGGCACTAATAGGAATGGGGATTTGGTGGCTGTATGAGAGTTCAAAAAATGAAAAATTGTCGTGGCGAGGATTTGGGAGACTTATAGGAACGGTGACAATAGGTGGAATGGCGGCTGGGTTTTTGATTATACCGACGATGGCGGGATTGATGATGGGAAGAGGCGGGGTTGATTCTAGCCTTAAGTCGATACTAGGATTTGGGAGGCTATATAATCCGTTGAATTTATTGGAAGGATTTTTAATAGGAGGGAAGATAGATAATGGTCATCCAGATTTATACGTAGGATTATTGACGGGATTATTAGTGGGGTGGATGTTGCTTGAAAAGAAAAAATACAGAGAGAGGCGATTTGAGATAGGGCTTATTGCAATAGTTTTTCTAATACATCTTTTGCCGCCATTAATTTGGCTATTTGGACTGGGAAGGTTTCCGGGTGGAGTGGTCTTTCGTTATTCTTTTGTGGGACTGTTACCGCTTATTTTCGTGGCGGGGAAAATGTGGTCGGAAACGATGAAAAAAGAAAAAGTTGGGAAGATGGTGGGGGGAATGATTTTAGGAATCTTAGCCTATGAATTTTGTGGTGGGACATTGAAAGGGGGAGAAATTTGGGTGAATATTGCAATGATGGTGGGGTGGGGAGTGATTTTGGCGATGAATGAGAAGAGATTAAAAAGTGGTTTAGCGGTGGCTTTGGCGATGATGGAATTAGGAGTGAATGGGATTTTGTGTGCAAAAATTGATAATGGAGGTGTGGCCTATGGTGAATATATTCGGAGGGAAGAGGAGCTGATTGAGAAAATTAAGGAGATGGACGGGGGAGAATATCGAATTCATAATTTAGTGACGAGAGGAGATGAATTGCAGTATCCGACGCTGACGGCGAATTATAATGAGGCGCTTGCTTTTAATTATAATTCAGTGAGTGGATATACTTCGTCGCCAGATGAGAGAGTGAGGATTTTGTTAGAGAAAATGGGATACAATAGAAACGGGGAAAATATGAATATTACGAATAGTAGTATAATTGGGACGGATTCGATTTTGGGGGTGAAATATATTTTGGACGATAGGGAACTTGCGGAATATGAAAAAGTTTTTAGTGACGAGAAGAAGACAGTTTATGAAAATCCGTATGCGTTGCCGATGGCGATGGGATTTTTAGGGGATGAAAAATTTAATTGTAAGGATGAGAAAAATCCGTTTTGGTGTCAGAATAAAATGTTGAGTGAGATTTCTGGGAGAAAGACGGAAATTTATCGGGAGATTAAAATCGAGGAAGAGAATGGGAAATATATAATTCCAGAGACGAGTGGGGCGGTTTATATGATAGCGAATGGAAGAGGGGAGATTTATCGGGATGGAAAATTGGAAACGCAATATGGAGTTTGGTTGGCGCCGAAAACGGTGAGGGTAGATGGAAAAATTTCGGTTTCGGAAGGAATTTCGGATGTGAAATTTTATCAGGCAGATTTAGTAGCTTTGGCGGAGGCGAGAGAAAAGATTTTGACGGGGGCGGAAATGACGGATTTTCAGGATGGAGGAGATAATTTTAGGATTAAAGTGAATGTCTCGGAAAATGTTTCGAAAATTTTGGTGACGATTCCGCAGGACGGGAATTTTCGGGTTTTGGTGAATGGGAGAGAAGTTCAGGCGGAGAAATTTATGAATACATTGATGGTGGTACCGGTTTTGGTCGGGGAGAATGAGATTGTTTTGGAATATAAAACACCTGGAGTGATGGCGGGAGTGGTGATTAGCGCAGTGGGGATTTTGGGAGAAATGGGAATTGGTTGGCGAGAAAGAAAGCGGAAGGTGGAGACGAGAATTTGTAAGTAATTTAAGATAGTGGCGTGGTATAATTGGGGTATGAAGGGAAATATTGAAAAATTTGGGTGGTGGATGAAGAAACGGTTTTCGCAACTTTGGACGTGGGTAAAAAATGGGATTTTTCGGGATAAAAATTATTGGTGGATTTTTTTAGCAGCGGGAGTGGTATTATTACAGTTTGTGTCAAGAAAATATATGAATGGAGATGATACATCGTATCATGTGGCGAATATTCAGGCGATTATAGAGACGTGGAAGAGTGGACATTTTGATTTGAAAATTTTTCCGTTTATTGGAAATAATCTAGGATATGGTGCGGGGATTTTTTATCCGCAACTTTTTCATGTGATGGCGGCGGGACTGGGAATGATTTTTTCGCCAATTACTTCGAATTTAGCGTGGGCGATGAAGGCGGCGCATTTTCTCGGAATGTTTTTGTCGGGAGTGACGATGTATATTTTGATGAAGAATGTTACGGGGAAGAAAAATGTGGCATTAATTACGGCGGTAATCTATATGATGATGCCATATCGGATGGTGGAGATTTTAGTTCGAGATGCGCAGGCGGAGGAATTATTATTTGTATTTTTGCCGATGGTAGTGCTGGGACTAAAAAATTTGATTGAAAAAAATTATCGGGGATTTTATGGATGGTTTATTGTCGGATATGCGGGG
>JAUNQQ010000003.1:0-10329 GCA_030536095.1 Candidatus Saccharimonadota bacterium | reverse complement strand
GATGATTTTACTCTGACGCGTGGGGCGATTAATGCGGTGATTTTGGCGGTGGCGGTTTTGGGAATAATTCGGTATAAAAAAATAGAAGTGAGAGGAAATAAGTTTTTTGTTTTTTCAATTATTGCGACGTTTCTAGTAATGGGGATAATTATGTATTCAAATTTGTTTCCGTGGGGGAAGTTGTATAATTTGTTTTGGTCAATTCAGTTTCCGTTTAGATTACAAGTGATGATTACTTTTGGGGCGAGTGCGCTGGCGGGGATGTATTTAGGATCGGTTAGTAAGACGGAATATCCAGCGGTGAAATGGCTGTTTCTCGGTTCGTCAATAATGTTATGGACGATGGTTTTGGGTATGAAAGGGACAGAGTGGGGAAAAATCGAGGAACTAAAAGCGGGGAACGGGGTAATATATGACTATGTTTGGGAGGGGTATGGGCATCAGCGAGAATATTTGCCGGTAAAAACGGATGAAAAATGGGTGAGGACGCGAGGAGATGAGGTTGTGACGAAAAGTGGGAATGTAGTTGCGAAAGTAGTAGAGAATAATACACCAGAGTTAGTGTTTAGGGTTTCTGGAAAAGGAGAGGTGGAGTTGCCGAGGATTTGTTATTTAGGATATAAAATTCAGAATACGAAAACGGGGGAAGTGGTGGAATATAAAGAAAGTGAGAATGGGATGATTTTGGCGGAAGTGGATGAGGGGGAGTATCAGGTGAGTTATGAGGGAACGACAGCGGGGAAGGTGGCGAATGCACTGGCGGGAATAACGGTGGTAATTTTAGCGGGATTTTTTGGGAAGACTTTGGCGGAAGAATATAAAAATAATAAGAAGAAAAATTAGGGAAGTGAGAGCGAAGGATTTTAGAGCGAGAAAAATCCAGGCGGAATAGGAAGAGATGTCGAAATTGAAGAAATGGAGACTGAGGAAAATAGAAATTCCTGAGGCGAGAGAGAGAAGGCCATGAAGTTTTAGGCGGGGTTTTAGGGAGTAATTTAGGATGTGGGATTTTAAGTAGAAAATGTGGGCGAGGGAGCGATAGAGCATGCTGATGAGCGTGCCGAGAGCGACGCCGATAAGACCGAAATTAAAAACGAGAATGACGGAGAGGACGATGTTTAGAATGGATTCAATGTAGGCGTATTTTGAAATGTCTTTGAATTTATTGGCGACATAGGTGAGTGAGCAATACGGAGTGCGAAGGGCGTAGGCGAATTCACCGAGAATGAGAAGGTAGCCGAAAATTGGTTGGAAATAATTAGCGTCGGAAATGTCGTTGGTGTAGGCAGAAACGAAGGGGGTGATAAGGAGGGCGCCGAGAGTAAAAACGAAATAGATGAAAAGGGAGAAATAGAATTCGTATTTTTCGAAAGTAGTGATGAGGACTTTGAAGGTTTTGTTTTTTTCGATTTTTTCTGGAATGGAATCTTTGATTTTTTCGAATTTTTCAACGGAAGCATAAGCGTGACCGAGAGAAGGTTGGAGTGCGTTATCGATGGCTTGGTAAATGCGGCGAAGGCCGTTGGTGACGATGAAATAGACGGAATAAATTGAGACGTTGATTAGATCGGTAAAAAGAGTGAGAATGACGATGTCGGTATTGTTATGAATGAAGGCGGCGATGTTAATGCCAAAACCGTCCCAACGCTGGGACATAACCTTTTTGTCTGGTTCGGTTTTAGTGAGGAAAGGATAGTGGGTTTTTAGGTAATGATTAAAGAGGATGGGCTGGAGAAAATAAGCAAAAGCGGCAAGGAGTTTTAGGATGTGGATGTTGGGGAAAATTTTGACAATGAAAATGGTGGAGACGGTACTGAGGATAGTGCAGACGATTTGAATGACGGAAACATAATAGACTTTTTTGTCGGCCTGGAGGAGAAGGCGGGGAGTAATGGCAAAGCAGTATTGAGCAAAAAGGGTGAGGGAGAGAATGAGAGTGAGTGAGGAAACGAAGGCAAAATCGAAAGAGGAGGGGACAACGAGAGGATAAATGATAGCGAGGGCGAGAGTGTAGATGGTGAAAATTAGGGAGAGAAAACGGTAGATTTTATTACTGGCGGAGATGACAGCGGAGAGTTTTTCTTCGGATTTTTGGGCGATTTTGGGATTTTTGCTATGGAGATTTTTTAGGGGTTTGTATAAATTTGCGAGGATGACAGAAGAAAGACCGCCTTCGAAAAGACCGATGTAATTTAGGAATTGATTTAGAGAAGAAACGAGACCGTTGGTTTCGGAGCCGAAGGAAGTGAGAATGATTTTGGGAATAATAAAATAGGAAATGATATTAACGAGTTGGAGAAGGAGGGAAAAGAAAATATTTTTTAGGGCGAGAGATTTTTTCATTTTTTGGTTTCCGAATTATTAGAATGTTTTTCAAAAATTCCGAATCTTCTTTTTTCGAGCTCGGTCGGCCGCCCGTCTTTTTGAGTGGGGATATCATTTTTAATGAAGAACTTTGTAACTAGGAAATATAGAATCGTAAAAATGATGAAATAGGAAAGGGTGGAAGTGTTCATATTATAATAGAAGAGATCGTCGCGGACTTGGTCGATGAGAATGTGGAAATAGTTGGCGTAGATTAGGAGGAGAAGGAGATTTTTGGAGTTTTTAGTTAGAAGGTAGGAAATTGTCCAGAAGAAGCCGAAAACGAATTCGAGGAGGAGAACACCGAAGATGCCGAAGTCGGCAAAATAGACGCGGAGAGCGGTGTATACATTTGAGCTGCTGCCGATACGAGTCCATTCGTGAGTATTGACGATTTTTTTGTCAGTAATGTGGTAACGATTTAGAGATTGATAGATGCCGCGGAAAGTTTCAGCACCGAAATAGTTTTCGTCGACGGCGATTGAACTGGCGAGTTCAACTTTTTCGGCAGCGGTTTCGTAGCAGGATTCGATTTTTTCGGAAATGGATTTATAATCCGCTTCGATTTTTTCGTAGTTGACGGGTTCGCCGGTTTTTTCGGAATTTTCTTCGGCGTTTTTTATGATGAGATTTTTTAGTTCGTCGGTTTCGATATAGTGAGTTATTTCGGAATTGAGTTTTTCATATACTTCTGTGGGGGGATTTTCGTAGGAGTTTTGGTAAAGTTCGGGAGCGAGAAGTTTGTAGGCTTGGTCATAAGAAGATCTATAAGCGGAATATTCACAAGCGAAATTTGGATTTAGGTAATTTGGAAGTTCAGTGGGGTAGCCTTCGAGGTAGCGCTCAAAGGAAGGAATGGGAACGCCGAGATAAAATGAAATGTATGAAACGAAACTTTTGTTTGTTGAACGACCGACGAAGGAGGAAATAAAATAGAAAATGAAAATGGCGGTGAGGGCGAAAATAGAAAGAGGTTTTAAAAGAGATTTGTAATTAATTTTTTCATGAGTGGATTGGTAGAAGAAAAGGATGAAGAAAAAGATGGCGAGAATAATATGGAAAAGAATGGAACGGGAGGAGGTGAGGAGGGAAGGGAGGAGAGTAAAAACGAGAGTTAGGGCGATGAGGAATTTTTCGCGAAAAGAATTATTGAAGATAGTGGAGAATTTGGTTTTTTTGTTGGAAGTTTTTGTGAAGAAATTTTTAATGGAATTTTTAATGGAGTGTTTTTGGTCGGATTTTTTAAAGAAAGAAGCAATAAGAAAATAGGAAAGAAAAATGGCAAGAACATTGCAGATTTTTAGAAGTTGATTAGAAATAGTGGAGAAATTGGCGGAGCCGGTGAACATTTCGGATTTGGTGCGATAGAAATTTATGAGGGCGGGGAGAGTGGTGGCGGTGCAGTCGTCGGGATAGGAGGCGCAGACGGATTTCAGATCTTTTAGAAGGAAAAAAATGGTTGCGACGGAGATTAGGAAGGCGAAAAATAGAAAAAGTGGTTTTGGTTTTTTGAAAAGACTATGGCTTTTATTAGTAATATGGTTTTGGTTAGATTTATTCTGCTTTTGGTTAATTTTATTATGTCTATGGTTTATTTTGTTGAAAAGTTTTCGGGCGAAAAATTCGCCGAGAAAGAAAGAAAGAAGGCCGGTGGTGAGGATGGTAATGAGAACAAAAGAAAGATGATCGACATCGTTCCAGTAGAAACGGCCGACAATGGCGAGAGCGAGTGAGGCAAGATAACAGAGTGCGGAAATAAAAGTTGGAGAAAGAAAATCTTTTTTGAAAAATTTCCAAGAAAGAATGAGGATGACGATGAGAATGGCGAAAAGAATTAAATATGAAATCATTAGTTATCCTTTCTATGATTAGAGATTTTTTCGGAAAGTTCAAACGCGGATTTTTCGGGAAGAATGGAATTAAAGGCGGCAAGAGTTTTTTGTTTTTCGGATTCGAAATCGTAATCGTCAGGAACGTCGTTTAGGCAGATAGTAGAATATGATTGATTTTTTATGGCGGAATACATTTTGGAATTGTCTTTTTTATATTCGAAATTTTGCCCGAATTTTATTGAGCGAGGATAGAAATTATTTGTGATGAGCTGATAATAACGGGCGAGCCAGATGGAAATATTAGTATTATTATCGCGGAAGCGAGAGGACTTTGTGGTTTCGGTAGCGATAGGATCGAGGGCAAGAGATTTTTTAATAAGGGATTTGTCGAAGGAAATTGGAATATGTGGGTTATAAAAACCGGGGAAATTATGCCATGGAGAAAGGGCGAGATTACGAAAGAGATCGAAATAGTATTTTGGACTAAACCATTTTTTAGAAAGATGTTTTTGGAAATTATTATTTATAATAGCGACGTTATTTGCGAGGCATTTATGAAAACCGTCGGAACCCTTCGGGATAATTGGCGAGAGGATGGCGGAATCGCAGGGAAGATTATTTTTAAAGAAATCAGTTGGCTGAGTTGGTCGAATAAGAAACATGTCGTCATTAAAAAGGACGAAATGATTCGAGAGGGATTTTAGACTGGGGAGATTTAGCTCGATGGCATTGGAATTAAAGAGCGGGAGATATTTTTGGTCGATAAAATCTTTGTGGCGAATGAAATTTAGTTTTTTATGATTGAGATTTAGCCAGGAGGGGTAGTGGCCGGAAGTAACGAAATGGATTTTATTTACCCAGGGAGCGAAAGATTCGACACCACGGAAAAAATAGCGGAGAGTTTCCCAATCGCGATAGCGGACAGCGGTATCGTCGGAAGATTTTTCGGGGGAAAACTTCGCTTTTTCTTTTTGCCAGACTGGATCATTGCCGTCGACCCAGAGAATTACAAAATCAATCTTTTGCATTATGATAATTATATCATAAAATGGGGTAAAATACTAGAGTTAGGAATTAGGGTTGATGAATTTTCGGGTGAGGCGTTTGATGAAATTATAGAAGGGCATTAGGAAGAAATGGAAATTTATTCCAAAAATGCGGAGGAATTTCATTTCGAGGCGAACGAAAAAGCTATAGTGAGAACAGTTTTCGATGGCTTTTAATTTGTCTTTGTCGTAGATGGAAGCGAGAAGAGATTTTGCGCTGGCGCGAGCGTGTTTGTAGTTAGCGGAGATGGCGTGAATAGAACGGGAATACATTTGGAGCTGGAAATAGCCCCAAGAATCGGGATAGTTTTTCCGATAAAGAGCCTGAGTTTCTGCGGGAACATGAGAAGGGACTTCGGAAAATTGGAGAAGATTTTTATTTACGGTGTGCATAATGGAGGTGTCGTGTTGGATGTAATGATAATAAATGGCATTTGAAAAACAGACGCGACGGGCGGCAGTAAAAATTTCAAGGCAGAAGAAAATATCTTCGCCAACTTTTAGCTCGTCATTAAAGGGGAAATTTTTGGCAAAAGAGGCGCGGAAGAGTTTATTGTAGGCGGCAGGATCGATTTTGTCTTCGAGATAGACTTTGGTTAGATTGGGTTGTTCGAGAAATTTCCAGGGATAATGATAGCGGGAGCCGGTTTTTTGACCAGTTTTTTCGTCGATGACATCTTCGCCGAGAACACAGAAATCCGAGTCGGTTTCCTCGATTTTTTTGAGAGCGCGTTCAAGATATTTTGGTTCGAAGTCGTCGTCGGAATCGATATACATAATATAGTCGCCAGTGGCGCGCTTTAGGCCGAGATTACGGGCGTGGGAAATGCCGCGATTGGTTTTGGCAGAAATAAGGATGAGCGGATATTCTTTTAAAATGTCACGAGAGGAATCGGTCGAGCAATCGTTGACGGCAATGAGTTCGATTTTTATGCCGGGGATGTCGATTGCGAGAATTTTTTCGACGACGGGGCGAAGGAATTTTTCGGCGTTATAAACGGGCATAATAAAGGAGAGAGTTTTTGTTTTGGTGGTTTTAGAAGCTTTGCTCATATTTTTTTCCTTTAAATTTAGCGGAGAGGAAGGAGGAGCCTTTTTTTAGCCAATTTACTGATTCGATATTTATAACGGGGAGTTCGGTGACGTGATAATGAGAATTGGTAGGATTTTTATCTGAAATAATATCGTTCGTTTCGAGAAAAACGTCGAGGAGAAGTTCGGAGATGCGACCGTAGAAGCGTTGATGAAAAGGAGAATAGGTCTTTAGTTCCGGGCTATTCTCGAGAGTTTTTTCGAGAGTGAAGAGAATATCAAAGAGCCAAGTACAATAGTCGTTTAGAAGCTGGCGGGGAAGAATGAACATATTAAACATATGGGCGGACGAGCGGGTCTTTAGGCGGTCGAAGGAGGGGAGGTATTTTGGATATTGTTGAGCGATGATTTTTCGAGTTTCGTCGAGAGGCATAATGTGCATAGTGTGGGCGTAATGAGAATAGAGAGTTTCGATACGGTAATTGCGTTTTTTGGGAAGAATAACGTTGGAAGTTTTTAGAAGCTTTTCGAGCTGGGAATTGGTTAGAGCGCGACTAAGGTTTTTGTTGAGTTTTTTGTCGATTTCAGCGGGAGTATCAAGGGGCTTAAATTTTAGGGAAAAACGGCGCTTTGCAAAATAGCGGCGATAGTGGACAAGGCCGATGTAGTCGGAATCGAGATTTTTCCAGGCCCAGTAAAGGCCGGTTAATTCGCAGAAGTTAGGGTTTTTAGTGGAGATATTTTCATCGGAATCGTCGCGTTGAAAACTAGGGATGCTGTCTTTTCCGGTGGCGCCGACCTGGAGTGGGAGATAGAGATTGTTATTAGGGGTAGGATAAGGCTTATGGCTGGCAATGATAAGGGTAGCGGATTTTGTGGTGGAATGATTAGAGGTCATTTTGCTCCTTTCTTTGTAATGATGGCGGTAAAAGTTTTTAGGAAAATTTTTAGGTCAAGAGAGAGGGACTGATGGTCAATATAATAATATTCGAGTTCGAAACGTTTTTTGTAGGTAGTGGCGGAGCGACCATTGACTGCCCACCAACCAGTAATGCCGGGTTTTACTGACCAGTATTTTTTCTTATCGCCATGATGTTTTTCGATTTCACCGGGGACGAGAGGGCGAGGGCCGATAAGAGAGAGATCGCCTTTTAGGACATTGAGAAACTGAGGAAATTCGTCGATGGAGCCATGACGGATAAGTTTACCGATTTTTGTGACGCGAGGGTCATTTTCGAATTTCTGATTTTTATCCCATTCTGCTTTGTATTTAGGGTCTTTTAGGAGTTCTTCGAGAGGTTCTTTATCGGCGTTGGGGACCATAGAGCGGAATTTATAGAGACGAAAAGGTTTACCGTCTTTGCCGATACGGATGTGATTGGGTAGGAAAATACTATGAAAATCGCCAGTTATAATATAAGAGATTTTTATGATTAAGATTAGAGGGAGGAGGAGAATAAGACCCAGAATGGAAAGAATGACATCAAAAAGATGCTTCAAGCCGAGATATAGGCAAGTTTTCCAGGTTTTACGTCTGATTACTCGCACGCTCATTTATAATGATATTATACCATAGATTTCGGAAAAAGTGAAAAAATGCGGGTGGGAAGGGGTTTAGAGTGAGGAGTTTGGGGAGCGGAGGAATTCGGAAAATATGAAAAATTGTGGTATAATGGGGGAGAAAATGAAGAATTTCGGAAAGACTCTGGGGGAGATTTATGAAGAACACCGGGGGATGATTTTTTGGATGGCGGGGATGATTTTGGTGACGGTGGGTTTTTTAATTTATGGGCTTTTGACACTGAAGCCGTCGGCAGCGCTAGTGAAAATTGGTTATGGTGATATTGGTGGATATCATGGGGGCGAATGGAACGAGATGCAGACACAGGGAGGGTATAGAGATGGTGGATGGACGGAAATGTTGGCGTGGCCAACAATGGCGTTGGTGATGATGGTGACACATCTGTTTATCGCGATGAAAATTTATCAGAAAAAGGGGGAAGCGGCGGCGGAAGTGTTTTTGTTTATAACGATAATGATTGTGATGTTTGCATGGGTAGTGCTGATGAGATTAGTGGGAGAAGGATGATGAGTGACGGGAGCGTAAGAGAAAAAGATCCGAATGATTTGGAATTGCCGCTGGGAAAGCGGACAAAATTGTATCGGGTTTTTGAGATTTTGCCGGGATTTTTGAGTTATGGAATGATTATTCTGTTGTTTTTGTTGTCATGGCTATCGCCGACGGTGGGGTCAATTTATCTTTTGGCGATTATTACAATGACGCTAGTAAAGGCAATTGGAATTGCGGTGCGGACTTTACAGGGGTATAATGGGTTACAGAGTGCAATGAAGGTGGATTGGCATCAGAGACTAATGGATTTAGAAGCTGCGCATGAAAAATATGAAGAACTGCGGGAAGCGAAGAGCGAAGAGTTTGGATTTTTGGAGCATGTAGATAACTTACGGCGGGTTTCGGCGAATGAAAAAGCATATCCGAAATCGAAAGAAATTATACATGCGGTAATTATGACGGCATACAACGAGGAGTTGGAGACGATGCGACCGTCGATTGAGGCGGTAGTAAACCAGACGTTTTCGGCGAGCCGAGTAATTTTTGTACTCGCTTATGAAGAAAGGGGTGGTAAGGAAATTGAGCAGAGGGCGAAGCAGCTGAAAAAAGAGTTTGAACAAAAGTTTTATTCATTTTTGTTAGTGAAGCATCCGGATGGATTAAAGAGGGAAATAAAGGGGAAGGGCCCGAACTTGACATATGCAGGAAAAGAGTTGGCAATATTTGTTCAGAAGAAAAAAATCAGGGAAGAACGGGTGATTGTAACGTCGCTGGATGCGGATAATAGGATGAGTCCGTCGTATTTGGATTATGTGACGTATGAATTTATTACACATGAAAATAGAGATAAATTATCATATCAGCCTGTGGCGGTATTTACGAATAATATTTGGGATGCGCCGGCGGTAATGCGAGTAATTGCAATGTCCAATTCGTTTTTTAATGTAATTAATACGATGCGGCCGCATTTAGTGCGGAATTTTGCGTCACATTCGCAACCTTTGACGGCGCTAATTGGTATGGATTTTTGGTCAAAGAAAACGATTGTGGAGGATGGGCATCAGTATTGGCGAAGTCTGTTTTATTTTAAGGGAGACTATGATGTAATCTCGATTAGGGTGCCGATTTATCAGGATGCGGTGATTGGGGAAAATCTTTGGGATGGACTAAAGGCGCAGTTTGTACAGCTGAGGCGATGGGATTATGGGGCGAGTGATGTGGCGTATGTGGGAGTGAGATTGGTAGATAAGAAAAGACGAAAGATGCCGTTTGTGAAATTATGGACGAGATTTTGGCGACTGGTGGATTCGCACGTGACTTTGGCGGCGATGAGTCCGATTGTGGCGTTTGGGGGATGGGTGCCGATGCTTTTGAATAATGCGTCGCGAACGGTGGTGGTGTATAATTTACCAAAAACAGTGTCGATTATTCAGACTTTTGCGACCGTCGGGTTGTTTGTGACGATTCTATTGTCGCTCCGGATGTTGCCGCCGAGACCGAAGAAGTATAAGAAAAGCAGAAGCGTGATGATGGTAGTGCAGTGGGTTTTGTCGCCGGTGATTGCGGTGATTTATAATTCAATGGCGGCGTTTTATGCGCAAACGAGGTTGATGTTGGGGTTGTATATGGAAAAGTTTGATGTGACGAAGAAGATTGTGAAGAAATAGAGATTAGGGTGTTGGTTGGGGGATGCGGGATATAGGGTGAGACGGTCGATTGAAAAAGTATTGACACGGAAATTTTGGTGGGGTATAATGATAGTGTCTAAAATCAATGCTAGAAAATATTTCGGATATTTTTTGTAATAATATATTCGGACTGACTATGCGGCATCGCAATTAGAGTCTCGAATATATTATTCCGAGATTCTAGTATTGGTTTTAGACACCCAGTGCGGTGTCGCTTTTTGTTGGAAAAGTGGACGACGCGTATGGCGCTAAAAAGTTAGTTCCTTTAAAGCGCCTTGGCTTAAAATCGGAAATTG
>JAUNQQ010000076.1 GCA_030536095.1 Candidatus Saccharimonadota bacterium | reverse complement strand
ATAATATAGTCCGAAATCTGCGCGCTAATCTCATTCCGACCCTTCCGTAAAAAAATTGCCATCTGGCCTCCTCTGTTAATCTACTATTTCTATCATACTCTATTTTGATGAACAGAGGTCAAAATTAACTTTCTCAGCACCATAAAACTCAGGTTCACCCATTTGACACTCGAACTCTATCAATTTCAGCCAAGGCATTCCACAAAAAATCGGCACTTTCGCCGATAATATAATTCCTGGTGCGAGTGCAGAGAGTAGGCGCTTCGCGCCTTCCGTCTCTCCTTGCTCAAAAAGGACTAGAATAGATTCTAGTCCTTTACTCGCTGTGTCGGACGGTCGAACTCTACGAGCCCTCCTCTCTTTTAATTAAATTATTTCAAAAAAATACCGGCAACTCTACCGATAATATAATTCCTGGTGCGAGTGCAGAGAGTCGAACTCTGATCCTCAGTTTGGAAAACTGATATACTAACCGCTGTACTACACTCGCATAATCTCATTGTGGGGCGGAAGGTGCGGGTCGAACGCACGACCTTCTGGACCACAACCAGACGCTCTAACCAACTGAGCTACTCCCGCAAACGCGCTTAGCCTAAAAACATTATACCCCACTTGACAATTTTTTTCAAGATACTTTCAGCTATTTTTGCGATTTTCGTGATGAATCAGTCAATAAAAAAGGCGCCCGAAAGGACGCCCCGAAATCATAAGGTCTTCCACGGACAGTTACTCTTTTGTCCTCGCTTATTTAGAAAATACGAAAGACCATAAAGTATTCGTGCCTCATCTAGAAGTCGCTGTCCCTGTCGTTCCATCGACGCGCACAGGTTCCGCGTCATCGCCAGTGGCTCATTCTGATCTGCCAGAAACTCCGCCAGAATCCGCCTTTCACGCTCGATAAAATCATATTTCACCAACAAGGCCCTCGCCTCTGTAATCAGCTGATTAATCCACTCCTCATAAATCAGCCGCCAGCTTTTGGCGCTCTCGGACATAATCTGCCACCCCTTATATTCCTCGCTGGGATTCCAATTTTTCAGCCCCTCAAAACTTCGCGGAATGCACCAGAATCCTGTAGCGGCGGTCTTTTCCGTCCAGCGGCTTCCGCCCACATAGGCTTTCCTTAGCTCTTCTTGCGAAACCGTTTCGGCAATTCTAATTTCCCTCTCGTTCATTTTTAATACGGCCATTTTCATCTCCTAACTCTCGAGAGAATCCCTTATAAATTCTCAAAGTACAATAGCTACTATTATTATAACATATTTTACAATATTATACAAACATTATTTTCTCTCTTTCCTTTTTTTGATTTTGTGCTATAATAACCCTGTTGGAATCCTTAGTTCCTTCTCTCAACATTAACCGGAGGTAATTTTGAACCAGATTTTTTTCAACTATCGTATTCGTCGTATTTTTGGTATAGTTTTTTCATTTCTTGCCATTGCTACTTGGCTTATTATGAATCCCGCTAGCTACGAAACCGAGGTTATGCCGTCAGAAGCCATAACCGGAACTTCGACTGACCCGCTCGGTGTAAATACTGACTCGCCTCAGCCTACTCAGGCTCAATCTGCCTCTGATAATCTCCTCGCCTTGACGGTTCTCGAAAAACTCGAGGTAAAAGGTCGCGCGCCAAAGACCGGCTATGCTCGTGCTGAGTTTTATAAGGACTGGCCAAGTATCGACGGTTGTAGTCTCCGCCAACGAATAATTAAGCGCGACTTCGGTGATTCCGCCGTGCTTGATGGTTGTAGTGTAATTTCCGGTTCTTTTGTTGAGCCATATACCGGTGAGACAAAAACCTTTTCTGAACGATCCCAGATTTCTACTGGTATCCAGATTGACCATGTCGTTGCGCTTTCTGATGCCTGGCAGAAAGGCGCGCAATACGCCTCGAAGGACGAGCGTTATAATCTCGCTACTGACCCGCTGAATCTTCTCGCCGTTGACTCCTCCGCTAACCAGAAAAAGTCCGACGGCGACGCGGCAACTTGGCTCCCCTCCAATAAGCCTTTTCGCTGCCAATATGTCGCTCGCCAGGTTTCCGTAAAATATAAATATCACCTCTGGATAACAGAAGCCGAAAAGTCCGCCATTAAAAAAGTTCTTGAATCTTGTCCTAGCGAGCCCGCCGTCGGCATTCAGCTCGACAGTAGTTAA
>JAUNQQ010000037.1:4118-8616 GCA_030536095.1 Candidatus Saccharimonadota bacterium | reverse complement strand
TCGGAATTTGCGGAAATGTTTGTAGGGGTGGGGGCTTCGAGGGTGCGAGATTTATTTAATAAGGCAAAGAAAAACGCGCCGTCAATTATCTTTATAGATGAAATTGATGCGGTGGCACATAAGCGTGATGCGCGAGGCGGAGCGGGGAGAGAAGATGAACAGACGCTGAACCAGATTTTGGTGGAGATGGATGGATTTGATAATGAGAGCGGGGTAATTGTGATGGCAGCGACAAACCGGGTAGATATGCTAGATAAGGCGCTGCTACGACCGGGGCGGTTTGATCGACATGTGAATGTGACCCTGCCGGAGAGAAAGGATCGGCTGGAAATCCTGAAGGTGCATTTTAAGAATAAACCGACAGAAAAGGGGTTGGACTTGGAGGCGATGGCGAAGAAGACGGCGGGGTCGAGCGGGGCGGATCTTGCGAATATTGCGAATGAGGCGGCGATTACGGCGGCGCGGGAGAAACACGCGAAGATTACAAATCAGGATATGACAGAGGCGTTTGAGCGGGTGGCGATTGGGCCGGAGCGAAAGTCGAAAGTGATGAACGAGCAGGAAAAGAAGATTACGGCGTATCATGAGGCGGGGCATGCGGTGGTGGGGGCGGTATTGCCAGATTCGGATCCGGTGCATAAGGTGACGATTATTCCGCGGGGGCAGACGGGCGGAGTGACTTGGTTCTTACCACAGGAAGATCGGAGTTATAAGAATATTTATGAGATGAAAGATATTTTGGCGCGGGCGATGGGCGGACGAATTGCAGAGAAGATTGTACTCGGAGAAGAAGCGATTACGACGGGGGCATCGTCGGACTTGAAGAATGTGGCACAGCTAGCGAAGGAGATGGTGGTGGAAGAAGGAATGGGGAGTGGAACGCGGAATTTGGTTTTTCCGGATGATGGAGATGTAGGATATTATACGATTTCAACGGGAAAGCCGTATTCGGAAAAGACGGCGGAGATGATTGATGCGGAAGTTCGGAAATTGTCGGAAGAGGCGGCAGAGCGAGCAGAGAAAGTATTGCGTGCAAATAGAGGAGTTTTAGATAAATTGGCGGAGGCATTGCTGGAGAAGGAAACTTTAGAGGAGAATGAGCTGAAGGATGTATTGGTGGGGCTGAAAATGCCAATGGGGGCAAAGCTGCACGAATGAGAAAATTGCGGTTTAAGTCGGTAGTGGCGATGGCGAATCAGAAATTGTCGATTAAGTCGGCGTCGATAATTTTGGCGTCGTCGACATTACTATCGGCATTGCTCGGGATTTTTCGAGATAGATTACTGAATTCGTATTACTTAGATACTTATCCGACGGGGATTGATGCTTATACAGCGGCGTTTACGATTCCGGATTTTATGTTCTTTATTTTGACAAGTGGAGCGCTCGCTGTGTCGTTTATTCCGGTGTTTAATCAGCGGTTAATGACAGGAAACAAGAAGTCGGCATGGGAACTTTCGACGTCGGTGCTGAATATTATGGCGATTGTGACCTTTGTTGCGTCGGTGCTGATTATGATTTTTGCGGATCCGCTGGTGAGGTATGTAGTGGGGCCGGGATTAGATGAGCCGGGGACAATTCTAGCAATAAATATGATGCGGGTGATTGCGATTAATCCGTTCTTAATGTCGATTGCGACGGTTTTGTCGTCGGTGCAACAGGCGGTGGGGCGGTTTGTGTTTTATGCGCTGGCGCCGGCAATGTATAATATTGGGATTCTGGTGGGGATTATGGTGTTTACGAATGGGATAAATATTTTTGGGGTGCAGATTTTTGATGGTGGGATTATGGGGGTGGCAGTTGGGGTGGTGTTTGGGGCGATTTTACAGGTGTTAGTGTCGCTGGTCGGGGTGTTTGGATTAGGTTTTGATTACGAGTTTAAGATTTATTGGAAAAATCGGGGATTTCGAGATGTGATTAAAATGCTGCCGGCGCGGTCAATGGATCAGGGGTTGGATTATGTGAATACGATTGTAAATACGAATTTATCGTCGCGGATGGGAGCGGGAGCGCTGAGGAGTTTTCAGCAGGCGACAAATTTACATCAGATGCCGATTAATTTAATTGGTGTGGCGATTTCGACAGCAGTGTTTCCGCAGATGACGGAAGATTTGGGTGCGGGGGATGAGGACAAATATAATGAGACATTTCGCAAGGCAATTCGGATGATAATATGGATTTCTTTACCGGTGAGTGTGATTGCGTTTTTTGGGCGGGGGTATGTGGTGAGCTTTATTAAAAACGGGGGTGATCCGCTGATTGCATCGGTGCTTGGGACGATGGTTTTGGCGGTTTTTGCGCGGTCGGTGTTTCATATTGCGTCGCGGGGATTTTATGCGAGGCAGGATACGAAGACGCCGTTTGTAGTGAGCGTTGTGACGGTGGGGCTGACGATTTTATTGGCGGTATTATTTACGATGTGGGGATATGGACCAGAAGGGCTGGGATATTCACAGAGTATTGGGGCGATGGTGGAAATTGTGATTTTGCTCGTGATTCTACAGAAGCGTGCGGAAGGAAAACTGTTTAATCGGGAGTATTGGCGAGGGATTGGGCGAATGGGGGTGGCGACGGTGATTACGGGATGTGTGGCGTATTCGATGACGAAGTTTTTCCCGTTGATGCAGACGGATGATTCCCTGTTTGCGACGATGCCGAAGTTTGTAATGATTACGGTAGTGAGTACGGTGGCATATATGGTGGCGGGGTATTTTCTGAATTTGGAGGAGGTGGAACCGTTTGTGGGGATGGCGAAGAAGGTTGGGGAGAAAGTTAAGAAAGTGCTGTTTAGGAATGTGAGGTAGGGCTGTTTAGGCTCTTATGGGATCTTTGAACGATCACAGGCGCGCCGGGCGCCTGTGTGGGTTGGGAATATTTAGGGATGTTCGAGATTACTCGACGCTGAGGATAGTTCCGCCCTTGCCATTGGGGAGTTTAAACTCTTCTTCGGCCTTCATGCCCATAATTGCTTGGCCGATGGGCGATTCGTTGGAAATTTTGCCATTGAGCGGGTCAGCTTCAATTGGACTGACGACGAGATAAGTAAATTCCTTTCGTCCCATCTTTACTTTTACGGTTGAGCCGAGAGCAACAGAAGAATGTTTTGTAGCGCGAATTACCTTAGCGGTTTTTAGGATTTCTTCAATCTCAATAATCCGATTTTCGACGGTTTTTTGTTCTGCTCTGGCGTCGGTGTATTCCTGATTTTCCGATAAATCACCAAAAGCCCGAGCAGTTGCTAAGCGATCTGCGATTGCTGGTCGTCGATCTTTTAGCTCTTTTAACTCATTCTCTAAGTCTGCTTTTCCCTGTTTCGTTAAACTGATTGTCTTTTTCATAATGTATAGTATACACGACCAAAAATTTTTGTCAACCTAATTTTTATTAGAGATGTAAAGTGGAAAAATATGCTATAATTGTAATATGCAGAAAGAGAAAAAAATCGAGGAAATGCGCGAGGAAGTTTTGAGCGCATGGAAAAAATTGGAGCTTGATGCAAAAATTGCGCAGATGGAGAAATTGGAGGAGGAGGCGAATGCGCCGAATCTGTGGCTAAATCCGGAGCATGCAAAGGAAGTGAACGAAGAATTAAAGCGAGTGGCGGACGAGGTGAATGAGTGGCAGACGATTCGGACGCAGATTGAGGACTTGGGGGAATTGTTAAAACTGGGCGAGGAAGACTTGGCGGAGGAAATTGGTGAGCAGATTACGGCGTGTGCGGAGAAGTTAGAGGAGCTAAAAAAGCGATTGCGATTTACGGGGAAATTTGACCATGGAGATGCGATTCTCAGAATTACGGCGGGGGCGGGGGGCACGGAGGCGATGGATTGGGCGGGGATGCTGGAACGGATGTATCTGCGGTTTTTTGGGCGAAAGGGATGGACTGTTTCGACATTGGAGCGAACAGAAGGTGAGGAGGCGGGGATTAAGACGGCGGTGTATGAGGTGCGTGGGCAAGACGCTTATGGAAATTTAAAGTCGGAGCATGGGACGCATCGGTTGGTGCGGCTGAGCCCGTTTAATGCGGATCATCTTAGGCAGACTTCGTTTTCGCTGGTGGAAGTTTTGCCGGTAGTGGAAAGTGGAGCGGTGGAGATTCAGGAGAAGGATTTACGCGTGGACGTTTATCGGAGCGGTGGACATGGCGGGCAGGGGGTGAATACGACGGATTCGGCGGTGAGAATTACACATATTCCGACTGGGACGGTGGTGGCGATTCAGAATGAGCGGAGTCAGATTCAGAATCGGGCGAAGGCGATGGAGATTTTGCAGGGGAAACTTTTACAGATGCAGATGGAGCAGGAGGCGGAGTCGGTAGATAAGCTGCGAGCGGGAAAGTCGGCGGCGTGGGGGCAGCAGATTCGAAATTATGTACTGCAGCCGTATCAGCTAGTGAAGGATACGCGGACGAAGTTTGAGTCGAAGGAGCCGGGAAAAGTGCTGGACGGAGAGATTGACGATTTTATCGATAGTTACTTGGATAAAAATAATTTTTAGC